>JANZZA010000035.1 GCA_026419655.1 Armatimonadota bacterium
GTTCCTAACTCACCCCTGCGCGGCCTGGCGCTGAAGATCTCTGATAGCACGGTAGCCGACGAGCTTTATTCCTAGTTCGTCAATCAGAGCCCGAGTCCTCTCGGAGACAAGCCATTCGTAATCGGCGTGGCGGCGAAGATAAGAACCAGTAATGCTTCGGAGCTCCGGGCCGTCAAGGGCGGGATGTAGGTAGAGCTCGGTAACAGTGCCGGGCTTGAGCGCACGAAGAATGCACTCGTAGTAAGCTGGGACTTCTTGGGGGCTCTTGGGCTCTTTGCACGCGAACTCGCCCGGGTAGACCAGCACGTCGGGGCCGAGAACGCCAAGGTCTTCGTAGACCTTGCGATGGCCAGCCGCACCAAAGGCAGCGTAGAGCTTTTCGGAAGCGAGGCGTACAGGGAGATTGAACTCGGCGCCCAGACGGGCGTAAATGCCAGCGAGGTTGGGATTGAGCTGGAGGCTGCCCATGTGATTGTCCAGGTGAGTGGGGTCGAGGCCGAGGCGAATAGCAAGCTCAATCTGTGCGCGACACTCGCGATAGATTTCCTCGGGGTCGGCATGCCGCCAGAGGGCCAGGTTATCGTCCCACATGTTTCCGTCGGGGTCTACCAGGCTGGGCACAGAAAGTCCGAGCACCGGGCGCCAGTTATAGTTGTCCCACTCAGCGGTCAAGGTCAGGTGGATTCCAATGTCGGCTTCGGGATGAGCTTTTTTCCACTGGACTACTTCGGTTACCCAGGGACAAGGCATCATTACGGTAGCGGAGGTAGCTACGCCCCTGGTAAGGGCCTCAAAGGTGGCCTGGTTGTGCGCGTGACACATGCCGAAATCGTCACAGTTGACTATGAGGACGCGGTCATTGGGGGAGAAACCGAGGCGCTCAACTAGGCTTGCGCCGAGGCCGGCGGATGGTACAATCAAGACGCCAACTGTCAGAAGCAACGCGGGTCGCAGCAATCGAAGCCTCCCAGGAGGGTATTGGCTGAAGTCTAGCGAATCCCTCGCGTCGAGTCAAGAGGTTTCATTGGGCGCTACTCATCTCACAGACCTGAATCCGAGGAGGGACAAAGCACTTGGGCGGCAGGATTTACGGATTCGCCGTTATTGGCTGCGGAAACATCTCGGATACCCACTGCGAGGCACTACAGCGGCTGGAAAATGCGCGGCTGGTGGCAGTGGTGGATACGGTGGAGGAAGCGGCCAGGGCCAAGGCGGAAAAATGGGGGTGCGAGTGGAGCACAGACTTGGACAGGACTTTGGAGCGCGAGGATATTGACGTGGTCAACGTGGTGGTACCTAGCGGCCTGCACGCCGAAATAGGTATTCGCGCAGCCCAGGCCGGCAAGCATGTCATCTGCACCAAACCCATTGATGTAACTCTGGACGCGATTGACCGCCTCATCGTGGCGTGCCGAGAAGCAGGAGTGAAGTTGGGCGCGACGCACCAGTTCCGCAGCTATCCGGTGTACCGGCGGATCAAGCAAGCCATCGAGGACGGCCGGCTCGGGAAGCTGCTATATGGCTCAGCGCTGGTGCCGTGGTACCGCAGCCCTGAATATTACGCAGGGACGTGGCGAGGGACGTGGGCGCTGGACGGCGGCGGCGCGCTGATGAATCAGTCCATCCACTACGTTGACCTGCTGGTGTGGCTGCTGGGCGATGTGGCTGAGGTAGCAGGCTTCACCGACACCATGGTGCACGACATCGAGACCGAAGACGCCGCCACGGCTGCGCTCAAATTCCGAAACGGCGCCCATGGCGCAATCCGCGGGGCCACCTGCACGTACCGCGGATACCCTGCGCGGCTTGAGGTGCATGGCGAGCGCGGTACAGTGCAGGTGGTGGGCGAAGAGCTAAGACTGTGGGATGTCGAGGGCGAGGAAGTGGAAGACAATCCCCAGGCTGGCCGAGAAGGCGGCGCGTCCGACCCAATGAAGGGCATGGTCGGGCTGGCAGTAAAGGCGCACATGGAACAGATCGCCGACTTGCTGCGGGCTATCGAGGAAAACCGAGAACCGCAGCTCAACGGGGTAGAGGCTCGGCGAGCAGTAGAGGTAATCCTGGCAGTGTACAAGTCCAGCCAGGAGCGCCGCGTCGTGCCGCTCCCGCTCAAGCCGTCCCCCTAGCCGGCGGGCCATCCAGCGTCCGGAAAGGCACTTGGTGCTTCGAGCAGCCCTGCGAAGAATAAGCGTCCACCCACTACACGTCGCCAAACGATGGGAGGACTTCTATCCCACGCGCAACGGAGAAGACAATAGCCATGAAGGCTTCTCTGTGGGAGAAAACCTCTCGAACGGGCTGTTCCCTGCCTTCCCCTCCCCCACCCTGTCGTGCTATTTCCGCCAGGCACACCACACAGCCGGCTGCTCCCTGCCCGGACACGGCGCCTATCTCCACACGCCGGGTATCTTCAGGCCGCATTTGCGGCACTTGCCGGTAGCCAGGTTGAGGCCTTCTATCTGGATCTTGTAGCCAACGCGGTTTATCAATCTCACGCCGCAGCAGGGACAGTAGGTGCTCTCTCCTGGGTCCCCTCCGAGGTTGCCAAAGTAGACGTAGTTAAGGCCGACCTCATAAGCGGTGCGGCGTAGCACTTTCAGCGTGTCAATGGGCGTCGGCGGGACGTTGCGCAGCTTGTAGGCCGGGAAAAAGCGAGACACGTGCAGCGGGACGTTGGGGCCCAGGTTTTCCTTAATCCACGCGCACATGCGCCGAAAGTCGGCAACGTTGTCGTTGTAGCCCGGCACAACAAGGTGCGTTAGCTCAAGCCATGTGCCAGTGCTACTGGCAACAAGAATGGCATCCAGGACCGTGTCGAGGTTGCCCCCTGTGATGTTCTTGTAAAACTCCTGCGTGAAGCCCTTGAGGTCAATGTTGACGGCGTCGCAGGCCTGGCAGAGTGCCCTAATGGCATCCTCGCAGGCAAAGGCAGCAGTATGGGCCAGGACTGAAAGGCCGGCTTTTCGGGCAGCCTTCGAGGCGTCCAGGATGTACTCTATGCACATCAAGGGCTCGCTAAAGGTGAAGGTGATGGACGGTAGGCCAAGCTTTTTTGTTTGCTCGACGAGACTGTCAGGGGGCAAATACTTGTTGTCAGTATGCTCGGGCCTAGCCTGCGCAAACTCCCAGCTCTGACAGTACTTGCAATCGAGGTTACAGCCGGCCGTGCCAAGGGCAATGCTCTTGGTGCCAGGAAGGAAATGAAAGAAGGGTCCTTTCTCCATTGGGTCGGCGCGCACGACAGCCGGGTAGCCGTAAACAAGAGTGATGTACCTGGCATCGCGATTTTCACGCACGCCACAAAAGCCTCGCTCACCGATACCGATCTCGCATTTGCGCGGGCAGATGAGGCAGATGGTGTTCGTTCCTGTGCCAGACTTCCAGAACAGACCTGGTTGATTGGATGTCGGGCCGGCAATGGCCGCGCGGGCCAGCAGCCCGGCTTGCTCAGCCGCGCGAAGCGCCGGGCCTCCCACAGCCGCCCCGCAGCCCAGCATACACTGGCGCACGAATTCCCTGCGGTCCATCCCATGGCTCCTTTCGGCAATCACGTTGTCACGCCTGCTCCACCAGTCATTCTACCAGACGCCTCATGTCAGTAACAGTTCGCCCCGGGGCTCCGGGACCATTAGGTCTTCTAGGGAGGCGTTGCAAAAGTAGTCCCCTGGCCGCCAGAAGCGACCGCTTGTAGAAGCTGGAACGCAAGAAGTCGCACATCTTCTTCGGCCCGCGTAAGCCGTCACCGCCTCTTGCAACAGTTCCTTTGGAGTCTCTACACAAGGTGGGTCTCCATGCCTTCCTATTTCCCGCCTGAAACAAGATCCTGAAGAAACAGAATACTCTCACACCAGCACGGGCAAACACGCGCTTGTGATAAAATGCGCAGGCGGGGATAAGTAGCATTGGCAGGCAGTAGAACAAGACCCCAGACAGGTCGCGGGAGGAATAAGGGCGGTGCTAGTCCATTTCGCAATGGCAAGTGCGCTATGGGCAGCGGCTTTCCCAACATCGCCAGTTGGGCACATACCGTCTACTGGCCCAGGCTGGGCGTGGACGGATGTTGCCTCAAGCGCGGCCGAACCTAAGAGCAGCGGAGAGCGACTGGCGTGGCTGATCTGGGGACGGAGAGGGGCAGGCGGAAAAGTGGCGCCGGGGGCGGTGACGTGGCCACAGGGCCTGAGGTGGGATACCGAGGGCACTGATGTGAGCAAGTGGGGACGGGTGGTACTGGGCGAAGCAGAGACCACATCAGGCGCCCTCCCCGCGCCGCGTGCTGAGACAGCCGCCATAACGAACGGCTCGCTCTCGGATGGAGAGTGGGACTGGTCAGCTGCCAGGAGCGTGGAGACACCCGTCGGGCCCCTTGTTGTGGCTGCCCAGCACATAAGCGAAGGTTTACAGGTGTGCGTGATGCTGCCGGCCGTTAACCTGGTATCCGCCGACACGCAGGTTTTGCTGGCAGCCGCCAAGCCAACCGGAGAGCAGGCACTGGGCCTCGCTCTTCAGTGGGACCCCCGACAGAAGATCAGCCGAGCGTCGCAGGGAACCCTGCACGCGGGCAAGTGGGCATGGCGCCGACCGGACAGAGAAGGAGCTGGCAAGCCCAGCGCGTCTGGCGCCGTCTCGCCCTACGGAGATGGTGCGTGGCAATTCCTCACGGCGGAAGCAACGTTCTCCAGGGAAGCCCTGGGCCTCAGCGAGCATGACGGGACTGCGCACCTGGCTGTGGTTGTGCGCAAGGTACCAAGCACGCAATGGGGCGACGATGCAATCTACTGGCCGGGGGCCCACGGCCCTGCAACCGAAGCATCGGAGTGTATGCTTTGCGAAAATCCGGACGGCTGGGGAAGAACCCGCCCCGGCTCGGCTCAAGCCCGACGCAGGGAAATCCCTTTGCCAGACTTGCCAGCAGCCCCGCGCATAGATGGGGCCATCGAAGAAAGCGAATGGGCTGGCGCGACGGAGCTGAGCAATGACTTCTTAGGCGTTGCACGGTGCCCGCTGTGGGTAGGGCTGCACGATGGGGCCCTTCTCCTGGCGGCCTCTTGTCAGCTTCCTCGCCCGGGCCTGCGC
>JANZZA010000105.1 GCA_026419655.1 Armatimonadota bacterium
ACGATTTCCCTTCAAAGCAATCCCCAAAACCTTCGCGAACACCCGGAAGCGGAGGCGGTCCTCGACCTTATAAGCACCTATTCGCGCCTGAGACATTCCGGATTGGTACCAGAAGAGACCCAAAAGATCCTGCGAGAGGCCGGAAGGGAGTACAGGCTGCTGAGAAATCCGTTGCGGCTGCGGCGGACGGTTTACGGGCCGTGGCAGACGATAGCCGGCCTGGGCGAAAAGGGCGCAGAGTTTCAGGTTGAGCCGGCCATGGCGCGGGCACGGCTGGGAGTGCAGATACGTTGTGGGGGCCTGGTGCGCCCCGGACCCGCCTATTATGCCCCTCAAGCTGCCCTTTTAGAGACCTTCGATGACCTCGCGCCGTACCTGCGAGAACCTTCCCAGGAACTGAATGTGTTCGTCATTGGGCCAGACAAGGCAGGATGGACGAGTGAAGGCGTCTCTCAGGAACTGGCAATAGAGGAGGGCGGCGTTGACGGCGGCCGGTGCGCAAGATACACGGCCACCAGCACGCGGTCGGATAGTCTCGGCTGGTCTTGCATGATGCGGCGGCTGGCAGACGCACCCCTTGACCTCTCCTGGCACAAAGCCATTGGCTTCTGGCTGAAAGGCGACGGCGGGGGCGGGGCCTTCAAACTCCAGGTCCGCGACGACCGATATGCCACCGACTATTACATAACTAACGACTTCACGGACTGGCGGTATTTCCAGCTTCCGCGTCCCACTCAGCCCCAGCCTGAGCCGATTGACTACAGCAAGGTGCAGTATCTTGCCATTTACTACAACGGCCTGCCGGGCAAGAAGACCGTGACCGTGTGGATAGACGACGTGAAGGCGCTGGCGGAGCTGGATGAAGCGGCGGTGGTGAATCCGGCAGTGGTTGTGGGCCAGCAGAGGACGGTTTTTCCCGTAACGCTGCGGGAGGGCGAGCGATTAGTGTGGTTCCCGGGTGAGGCGCCGGTAGTTATCCCCGCTAAGCTTGGACCGCGGCGGAAGCTAAACACACCGCGCGACCTTGTGCTGACGGAGCCGTGTGCGGTGCAGGTGGCTGGCGAGGGGCCTGGGACAGCCTTGGCCAAGGTTCGCTTTGTCCAGGACTGCCCGGAGGAAATCCGCTTGCCCGAAAAGGCGCTGTCCGCCTCCGGGCCCGCCGGCTCTGCGGCGACCGGCTCTGCGGCCGGCAGCTCTTCATCTACTCAGGCGCGGGGGCGAGGCGGCCGTCGTCGCTGAGGTAAAGGTCGCGGCCGTCGGAATCTTCGAGGCGGAGAATAAGGCCCCAGTCGCCGCCGCCCTGAGAGACTTCGACGAGCAGCACGTTCTCGCCGGCTTGAAGGTCGGCTGTGCAAACCTCGGCGTCGGGCGATGCGCCGCGTAGCACCAGCTTTTCCTGAATTAGTCGTCCGTTGAGCCACACTCGCAGAGCATCATCGCTGCCTGTGTACAGCTTCACCGTCATGGGCCGCTCCGCGCGGATGACCCGCACGGCGTAGGCCGCTACATTCGTTCGCTGGCCCTCAGGAAAATGGGCAGCGAAATCCACGAAGGGGCCATCTTCTGGGGCAGGTGAGAGGTCGGCCTTCCTCGCGGCCGCGACTATCTCGGACAAGTCGTCTGCCGTCAGCGCCACGAAGGCGCCATGATTCACCCAAGGCCGAGGCGCAGGCGCAAACTGCCACCGCCTGACGTAAGGGCCGCGCAGCAGCGCGAGCAATTCTTGTGTTTCCTGTTCATCCACCGTTGACAGGGTCCCATCGTCACGCAGCTCAAAAGGCTGGTCCGCTTCATCTACCATACGCAGGAAAAGCCCCCAGCCACCAAGCCCTTGGGCCACCTCCACCAAAAGGTTGTTCTCTCCAGCCTGAAGCTCCACAAGGGTCTCATCCTCATCGGCCCGCGGGCTACGCAAAAGCAATTTCTCCACAACTAGCCTACCGTTGAGCCACACCCGAAGTGCATCATCGCTACCGGTCAGGAGCTTCACCTTGCGGGCCGCGTCACTGCGTATCAGACGGAAGGCATAGACGGCCACGTTTTGCTTTCGGGCACCGGGCGCGAAGCGGCGAAAGTCAACGAAGGGACCGGGCGATATGGAA
>JANZZA010000156.1 GCA_026419655.1 Armatimonadota bacterium
GCCTACCAGCGCGGCCTGGCCATGATTGCGCCGATAGGCATGTACGGCAACGTCCTTCGCGTCGCGCCGCCCCTGGTAATCACGGACCGCGAGGCTCTCTGGAGCCTGGACATCTTTGAATCGGCCCTTAGTTCCGTGACAAAGCGCTGAGTGTAGGGGCCACGTAGGAGTGACAGCCCCCCTGCGTCAAGCACGCGTCTGCGGGCATGCAGTGACAGCCGAGCCAAGGGCTGCCGCGTGGCTTTTCAGGCCTACCCCGGGCCGCGGCGCAGCGCACCAATGAGCAACAGCAGCACAATGGCTCCCAAGAAGGCAACCAGCAGGCTGGGGAGGCTGAAGCTGGTGAGTCTTTCGCCGGTCACATGTGCGTAGACAAAACCGCCAGCGCCGGCCCCGCACACACCGATAAGGGTGTCCGCGATCAAGCCACCCCCGCGCTCACCGAATAGCCATCGCGCTGCTATGCCGGCCGCCGCGCCCAACAGGACCCAGTTAACCAAATTGCTGCCAAAGGTGAAGTCGCCCACGAGCATCCCTGCCACACCCGCCGCGGCCACCGCCCCACCCGCGCCCCAATAACTCGCGAGCACGGGTAAGCCTCGGTTAGTATACCCCGTCAACTCTGCGGAACACCGGGCAGGAACTTGCGCAGCAGCACTTCCTCCGCCCTCCGCGACCACAAGCCGCCAGGCGCGAGCTCTTGGGCAACCTGGGGAAGAGCATCCGACAACTCATCCATGCCCACCAGGCCAAGCTGCTTTATCTGCGGGTAAATGACCGTCTTGCCGGGGAAGCGGGCCTCCATCACAGCCTCCAGGCCTGCTTTGGCCCCGTCCAGGCCGCAGATTGCCGCCACTGACATATTAGTGTTCAGCTCGCCAGCCTCGGTCAGGCGCAGGGTCATTTCTAGGTCTTCGATGTCAGACCCGCTGGTTCCCTGGAACCTGGCATAGCGCAGCGCCGTGGCCGACAGGTCCAGGGTGGCCATGGTGCCGCGGCCCACGCCAGCAAAAATATTCAGCACACCTTTCCGGCCCAGGAATCGGGCGCAGTCGCTGATTATCGCCGGCACAGGCACCAGCACGCAGATGTCGTCAAAGCCGTCGGGCGCAAGCCCTGTCATAGCCGCCTCGAAGTTTTCGCTGCCCATCTCTTGGGGATTTAGGCACACCAGGTCAACACCCCGGCTTTGCGCGACAGCAGAAAAACGTGCGGCTACCACGGCCAGGCGCTGACGGTCTATATCGGTGGCCACTACCAGCGACGGTGGCTCCCGCTGCTCCAGCGCCCACTGTACGTGCATCTGCCCCATCGGCCCACCAGCCCCTGCCACCCAGCATTTCCCACCTGGCTCCAGCCGAGGATCCCTGGTCTCAGCGTAGGCGGCGGAGATATCCGGCCCTGGGCAGCCGATGTGGCGCGTGTAGTCATAATGGACCCGGCCCACGTCTATGCTCACTGGCCCCGAGAGCGGCGTGTCGGTGACCAGTACCAGAAAACCCCTCTTTGCCAGCCGCCGGTCGAGGGCCTCCAGGAGAGCCGGCTCGGGTGAGCCGAGAACGATGACATCATCTACGCCCTCAACACCCGCCGCCGCAAGAGCGCCGTCTATATCCGTAAGCGCGCTGGGGCCAGTGTCTCGCTCCCTGGCGCCCGCCTTCAGGTCCAGAGCATCCACCTCAGCCCGCAGCGACGCCGGCAGCTCAGTGGTCAAGATTAGGGCTGGAGTAGGGCCGTCCAAGAGCGCGCCCAAGGTGTACTCACGGTGCGCCGAGCCTTCTGCACCGATAATCCACAACGTGCCGCCCTCTTTAAAGGCCCGGCGATCATCAGAACGATATGAACGCACCACGCACGCCCACGGCTCAGCCAGGGCCGCTTCCGCATACCCAAGCTCTGGCAGCCGTATTGGAATGAGATAGCAGCCGTGGTCACCTCTCAATACCTCGTCGCCCAGCACCACATACTGCTGAAAGCCGCCGTAAAGCATGTAACCGAAAGCCAGGTTAACGCCGCGGTAATACACGTCGGCCTGCACGACGAAACGGTCGCCGACTTTGTACTGGCCAGCCAACTCCTCACCCACGCCGACGATGGTAAGAGCTACCTCGTGGCCAATGATGATGGGGTCGTTGGCCAGGTCGCGCCCGTAAAGCCTCGGATGCTCGCCGCCAGCCTTGATTATTTTGATGTCGGAAAAACAAATCCCGCAGGCATCCACGCGGGCCAGTAGCTCCTGCGGCCCGTAAGTGGGCATAGGCCTGCTCTCTGGCTGGCCATCGCGCCCGAAATTTTCCAGG
>JANZZA010000163.1 GCA_026419655.1 Armatimonadota bacterium
GCCGAGCCTTTTGTTCTTACACGACTGCGGCAGGAGCCGAATGCGGTTGAACTGTTAGCATGTTTGTCCCGGCCTCTTAGTAAAGAGGCCGCTGAGTTACTGGTCAGCATCTGCCTGCGCACGGCAAACCCGTGGTTTGTCAGGTGGGCGGTGCAGCGGCTGGCGATGGACTGGGCGTCTGAGTTGCCCAAGCTCCAGAAGGTGGTAGCTCAGCGGCGGGACAGGCTGCTGGCAGGGGCTTTCCAGATTGGCCTGATAGCTGCTGACCCGGGTCGGTTCTTGGACCGTCTGAAGCGCTACCTCTCGCCGGAGGTGGACACTGTTTTGCAGGAGCTAGCCCTTACGGTGCGTGAGGGGCTGAAGCTTGAGGAGGCACGGGCGCTCTTACGGCAGTGGGTGGGGTCGGCGTCAGTGAGGCGCCGAACAGCAGCCCTGCGAACCATTGAGCATGGGCGACTCGTCGAGTTTGCTGGGGACGCCCTCCGGGCATGGGTTTTCGATCCGAGCCCATCTGTACGGTACAGGGCTTGGTGGGCAATGGTGGCAGTCGGCGGGGCCTTGGGCGGGCACATGTCAGCGGTGTGTAAGGAAGCTGCGGGGCGCCTGATTGACGCCGGACAGAGGCTGATGGAGCTGGTAGTGGACAGCTCAGCAAGCCGACAGACGCTTGAGCCAGCCCGGAAAGCCTTAGCCGCAGCCACCGAAAGCGTCAGGCGTGCTTATGGAGCGTGCTTGATTGCTGAGGATAGCAGCTATGGTGTTCTGGCAGGCGTTTTGGCGGCGGTTTACCGCGCGGTCGTCCATGTGGCGCATGCCCTTGCAGAGTTGTGCGAGCAAGACAAGGCATGGGAGGTATGCGAGGAGCTCCCGTCGTTGGCGGAAGATTTGCTCAGTTTTGAGCTTAGCCTTGTGCAGCAGATGTGGGCACTAGGCGGGCGAGAAGCACGGCTGCCAGCTTTGGAGCTCGCGGGTCATTGCACGGTAGCGCTGCACGACCGACTGCCGGAGGCACCCCCGGTGCGAGATGAGTTGGACTGGCACGGACTGATTGCGATGTTGCGGTCGGCTTGCCGAAAGCTTCATTACCGCCGGGAGGCCTTACGAGATTTCCGGCCGCAGCGTGGCGATCCCCTTTGCCGGTGGCCTTTGGTGAGCTTGTGCGCGGCGCGGGTGGCTGTACAAAAGCTGATGCTAACGGCGCCTAAGCTCGGCGGGGCCGTAGAAGGCAAGGTCTTGGCGGCTTTAGAGCACAGCCTCCGGCGCGAAGAGCAAGCGAGGCGGCGGCTGTATCGGCAAGTCGCGAGCGAAGCCATTGCATTGCGCCAGACCGCTTACAACGATCTGCCGCTGACGCTATTGCACAGGGACGTGTGGTTGATAGGAGAAGCCCTCGCCAGAGGTGCTGCGGCGCTTTTGGATGAACGTCGTGGCCAGGCCGACGCCTCAGACATTTTCGTGGAACAGCTATTCCAGGAGGCCCTTCTCGGCGTCTTGTCGCAGGTTACGTCTACCAAGTCTACGCGGCTTCTTATTGCATGTCTTTCGTCGCCAAGTGCAGTGGTTCGCGAGTGTGCTGAGAGGTTGCTGGTGCAGCTGGGCAAGGCGGCGCTGCCTGGGCTCGTAGACGTTTTGAGAAAAGCAGAAGATCCTGCGCTGCGTGCGCGGCTGTTAGAAGTTGGGCGGTGCATTGATGCAAGGTCCGTGCTTGACGCAGCGCGGGCGGCGCTGGCAAGCGATGACCCCGTGCTCTGCGCGGTAGCCGTCAAGGTGATTGGTGCCGCCGGGGAGCAGGTCGAAGCCCCCGCCGTGCGGGCGCGGTTTGGGCAACTTGATGAGTTAGTGGACGTGTGCGTTCTGCAAGCGCTAGCCGCTCTTGCCCCCGAAGATCACTGGGAGTTGTTCGTGGAGGCGGTGGGTTCGGTGTATCCCGGCACTGCCTGGGCAGGCGCCCAAGCTCTAGGGCGCTGCCCGCCAGAAGTGTTGGCCCAGGCGAGGGAGCGCTTGCGCAGCAGTAATAACTGGTTCCACCGTGAAGCCGCGGATGCCCTCTTCGACGAGGAGGGGCACTTCCGCCCACCCGGGCAACAGTTTGTTGGCGTGGCTTTCCCGGCAGGCGGCGATGCTCTGTTGGGCGCCAGGATCGCGGACCGGGGACCATACCCCTGGCAGTGGGGGATACCAGTCCTGCTGGCGTACGGTGACCTACATCCCGAGCTTTACGCCTCGCTCATCACATCGGACCAGGGGCTGGCCAGTCAGTGGCGCCGCTACAGCCTAGACCGTAGTCTGCCAGACGACTTCCTGCCGCGCCTGCGAAAGATTTTCCTCGGAGGCGAAAAGGAAGCCGCCCAAAAGGCTTCTCTGTGCCTGTATGAGGTGCTCGGAGGGGACGTGAGACCGTACGTTCAGGCTTTTCTGGCGTACCACGGGCTTGAGCCTAATGAGCGGACGATGGGCAGGATCACGGAGGCCTTTGTCCTGGCCCTGGATGAATGCACCCCAGAGCGGGTGGATTCCCTGGTGAGGCCGAATCCGTCGATCAGCAATCCTTTGTCGGACCCCTTCGCTATCCCATGTCCTGAGAATGCTTCGCTGCAGTTTGGGTGTGCTTTCAGTCTGCTGTTGATGGACGAACTGCCGCGGGCTTTCGGCGTGCCGGAGGCGGGGGCGCGGGCAGCACGTGGTACGCCGGACTGGGTCCACTGGGTGGAACAGGAATGGGAGGCTCTGCGACCCTTTCAAGACATGGTTTACGGCTTTTACGTAAAGCCGCGGCTGGGCTTTGACGACTTGGTTGCTTATTGTCGTCACCCTCAAAGCCGTCAGGACGTCAAAGATGAGATGGTTGCTCATCTGGTCTCCTCGGTCACCACGCGACCTCAGCTTCCCGAGATTTGGGAAGAAGCCGCGGGAGCTCTGAGACGCCTCTTCATGCCGGTTCTTGAAAGCACCGTCAGGAAGCTGTGCAACACGGCCGGGATGGACGCGGACGAAGCAAGAGCTGCGGTAGATACGGAGTTTGAAGAAGCTGTGGATGAATACGACGTATTCTGGGCCGAGCGCCCGGCAGCCTACTACCCCTTCGGTACCCTTAGGCAGATGGCCTTTCGTCAGAGTGCCGCCCAGCTGGGGTCTCCGACAAGAACGGTGCCGACGCGCTGGGTGCCGTTTGCCCAGTA
>JANZZA010000190.1 GCA_026419655.1 Armatimonadota bacterium
GTTTTAGGGCCTGCCCGCGCGGCGTGCCGAAATAGAGTCCCAGAGCGAGCAGCATCTTGGAGAAGTGCGCCGGTACCGCTGTCCCCCTCGGGGCAACTGTGGGGGGCGTGAATTTTTCAACTGCAACATCGGCGTCGCAATGGGTATGTAGCCGCAGGCTTGTCGGCTCTGTCAAAGCCTGAATCATCCATGCAACTGGGTCGGCAAAAAGGTTCTGGGCAGGTGGGGGTCTGGCATGGCTCAGTGGCCACGCTTTCCGGACTTTTGCTGTCACCGAGGAGACTGTTGCAAAAGTCGCTCTCCCGCTCCACAGACGCGGCCGCGGGTAAAGCCTTTGGGCCACGGCGTTGTACACTTTCTTCACTATAGACAAGCCAACGCCAGCTTTCGCAACGGTCTGCCGAGAAATGCTGTTAAGCGCAGGGCCACGCAGGTAGTCTGGGCTGCTCCGGGAACTACTGGATCGTCTGTAGATTAAGCGAGGTGGGAGACGTGAGCGCACTGTACGGGTGTAGAAGGCCCGCAGCGGTAGGCTTGCTATTCTTGGGAGGGTTGGCGACGGTGATGGCGGCGGACGTAACGGTGAACACTGTGCAGCCCGGCCCACGGCTAAGCCCCCGACTGTGGGGGATTTTCTTCGAAGAACTCAACCACGCCGGCGACGGGGGGCTTTATGCAGAACTGGTACGCAACCGTGGCCTCGAGGACGCCGCGACCCCCGAAGGCTGGACGCTTATCCAGACTGGAGGCGGCCGCGGCGCCATGGCTCTCGACGACGCGCGGCCACTAAACGGCGCGACGCCTCACTCGCTGCGGCTGGAGGTGCGTAGCCGTGGCGGCCGGGTTGGCGTTGCCAATAGCGGGTACTGGGGAATCCCTGCCAGAAAGGGCGCGCGGTACGTCCTTTCTATGTTCGCGCGAGCTGAAGCTTTCAGCGGACCGCTGGTAGCCAGCCTTGAAAACCTCGGAGTTACTTATGCGCGCGCCGAGATTTCGCGGCTAACCCGTGAGTGGAAGCAGTTTAACTGCACCCTTGTTTCGCAGGGCGACGACCCAGCAGCCTCCCTGGTGCTCTCCGCAAACTCTCCCGGCACTTTATGGCTGGACGTGGTTTCCCTGTTTCCTGAAAACACTTTCAAGCGTCGCGCCAATGGCCTTCGCCCGGACCTGGCCCAGATGCTTTACGACCTGCGGCCGTCCTTTTGCCGCTTTCCGGGGGGCTGCTTTGTAGAGGGCGACAAGCTGGCCAACGCCTTTCGCTGGAAGCTGACCGTTGGCCCTATCTGGGAGCGCCCCGGCCACTGGAATCTGTGGGGCTATCGCTCTACCGACGGCCTGGGCTTTCATGAATACCTGCAGATGTGCGAAGACCTGGGTGCGGAGCCGCTCTTTGTCATCAACTGCGGCATGTCCCACACCGACGTCGTGTCCCTCGACCCTATGCAGGAGTGGGTACAGGACGCCCTGGACGCCATCGAGTATGCCAATGGGCCCCCTGACAGCAAATGGGGCGCTTTGCGGGCTGCCGCTGGCCACCCGGAGCCTTTCAACCTCCGAATGATCGAGATCGGCAACGAGAACAGCGGCCCAGCGTACGAGGAGCGCTACGCCCTTTTCTATGACGCCATCAAGGCCCGCTATCCGGAGGTCCAGCTCATCGCTAACGTGCCGGTCTCATCGCGCCCTATGGACATTCTCGACGAGCATTTCTACTCCAGCCCGGACTGGTTTGCCTCCCAGGCGCGCCGGTATGACACCTATCCGCGGGACGGGCCGAAGATTTTCGTTGGCGAGTATGCGTGCACCGTAAACTGCGGACAGGGCAATCTTCGCGCAGCCCTCGGCGAGGCGGCCTTTATGACCGGCATAGAGCGCAACTCAGACATTGTGGTGATGGCTTCCTACGCGCCGCTTTTCGTCAACGTCAATAACCGTGTCTGGAATCCCGACCTAATCAACTTCGATACCACTCGCTGCTATGGCACGCCGTCGTACTACGTTCAGCAGATGTTCAGCCTCAACCGCGGCGACGTAGTCTTGCCGACAACGGTGGAAGCGGATAGGGCGCCAGCGATAGTCCGGGGTGGAATAGGCGTCGGCACGTGGGCCACGCGGGCCGAGTTCAAAGACATTAGGGTTACGCGCGGCGACGAAGTGCTTTTCGCGGAAGACTTCTCGGCGGGCACGAAAGCCTGGCGCGTCTTCAAAGGAGATTGGGCCGTGGCCGATGGTGTCTATCGCCAGTCGAGCACGGACGTGGACTGCCGCTCGACTGCCGGAGATGCCGGCTGGGCTGACTACACCTATTCGCTAAAGGCCCGCAAGCTCGATGGGGCCGAGGGCTTCCTGATAATGTTCGGCGTGCGCGATGACGCCAACTGGTACTGGCTCAACCTCGGTGGTTGGGGCAATGTGCGCCACGGTATAGAAAAGTGCGTTTCAGGAGGCAAGATACCAGTGGGGTTATGGCCCACCGGTAGCATCGAGACGGGCCGCTGGTACGACATCCGCATAGAGCTTCAGGGCGCGCGCATACGCTGCTACCTGGACGGGCGGCTCATAATAGATGTCGTGGATGAAAGTCCTGGGCCGCTTTCTGCCAGCGCCACCCGGGAGGAGAAAACCGGCGAGATTATTCTCAAGGTCGTGAATTACTCCGACCGGGAACAAGAGGCCACCATCCGGCTGAAAGGGCTTACTTCTGTTCGCGCTGACGCCAGGGCCATCATCTTGACGGCGTCCGGCCCCGATGCAGAAAACTCCCTCGACGAGCCGCGCAGGGTTGCGCCCGTCGAGAACTCCTTCCGCTGCCCGGGCCCTGAGTTCTCCTATCGATTCCCTTCGTATTCTCTCAGCGTCCTAAGGCTCAAGTCAGCCTGAAGAGAAGCCCACGCATAGGGATTTCTGTTATGGCTTTTGCGTCGGTGGCTTGCCCAAAGCTTGGGCAAAATGCAACAGTACGTGCGACGTGAGTATGCATAGGGTTGGCTTCGACAACGAAAAATACCTCGCGGAGCAGACCAGAGCCATCCTGGAGCGTGTTGAGGAGGCCCGGGGCAAACTCTATTTGGAGTTCGGCGGCAAGCTCACGTCCGACCTTCATGCTGCCCGGGTGCTGCCGGGCTACGACCCAGACGTGAAAATGCGCCTTCTCCAGGGCCTGCGGGACCGCGCTGAGGTCATTTTCTGCGTCCGGGCTGCGGACATTGAGCAAGGCCGTGTGCGTGGGGATTTTGGCATTACCTGGGACCTGGCGACTCTCAAGGCTCTTGACGACCTGCGCGACTGGGACCTGCCAGTCACTGCCCTCGTTGTCACTCGCTACCAACCCGGTCGCGCCACCGACCGACTTATCTGGCAAGTAGAGGGGAAGGGTATCCGCTGCTACAAGCACGTTGACATTCCGGACTATCCCAACGATGTTGACCGCATCGTTTCTGACGATGGCTACGGTCGCAACGAATACATTGAGACCCAGGCTCCACTGGTGGTTGTCACCGGCCCCGGCCCAGGCTCCGGCAAGCTCTCAACGTGTCTGTCGCAGATGTACCACGACCACCGGCGTGGCCTCAGCAGCGGCTACGCTAAGTTCGAGACCTTCCCCATCTGGAACCTGCCCGTAGACCATCCCGTCAACATGGCCTATGAGGCCGCGACGGCCGACTTGGGTGACATCGTCATGATTGACCCCTTCCATCTACAGGCCTACGGCGTGACCGCAGCGAACTACAATCGCGACATTCAGGCCTTCCCCATCCTCAAGACCATCATTGACCGCATCCTGGGCACCGGAGGGCAGACCTTTGCGCCACGCTCGCCAACGGATATGGGCGTCAATCGCGCGGCCGCCGGAATCATTGACGACGCCGCCGTTTGCGAGGCCTCCCGTCAGGAGGTTATCCGCCGCTATTTCCGCCACTTCTGGGAATACAAGCGGGGTCTGTGCTCGCGGCAGGTGCTTGAGCGTGCCGAGATGATTATGGCTCGGCTGGGACTCCAGCCCACGGACCGGTCCGTTGTCCAGCCCGCCCGGGACGCTGCTGAGCGCGCCCGGCAAGTTGGCGCAGGCAACGAAGGTTTCTTCTGCGGGGCAGCCCTGGAACTGCCCGATGGGACCATCGTAACCGGCAAAAACTCTCCGCTGTTCCACTCGGCTTCCGCGTGCATAATCAACGGCATCAAGCGCCTCGCTGGCCTGCCAGACAATATTCACCTCCTGCCCACCAGCGTCGTTGAAAGCGTCACCGAACTGAAGCGGACTTACCTCGACTCCAACTCGCCCAGCCTTAACGTCCAGGAGCTGCTCGTGGCCCTCGGCATAAGCGCCGCCACCAATCCGGCTGCGGCCGCCGGGGTGGAGATGCTGCCGCGGCTGCGCGGCTGCGACATGCACTTAACCCACGTTCCTGGGCCTGGTGATGAGGTCGGTCTGCGAAAGCTCGGCATTCTATTTACCACCGACGCCAACCCAACATCCCGAGGCTACTTCTTGAGATAACCAGGCAGACGTGGCTACCAGCCGCTGCCGGCTCTGGTGTTGCTGGCACCTCATAAACGGATGGGGGCGGTGGAAACAGCGCGAGAAAGTTTCGGAAGGGGGGCTGGGGGAGAACCCTTTTCAAAGGGTTTCCCCCAGGGAACCGCTTTGTGCGTGCTTCTCGCTTTTGCGGCGCCGGGCCAAGGGTCTGGTTGAAACGGAGCCCGTACCGCACGCACTATCCTCTTCTTTTGCAGGCCGAGGTGTCACTATGCAAGCTGTGGCCTGTCTCTTATACACAT
>JANZZA010000191.1 GCA_026419655.1 Armatimonadota bacterium
AGTCCTTGTCTGAGGGCCACGGCTGGCGGTCGTAGAGAATGTAAAGCCCGCGCAGGGTGTTGCCGCCCATCAAGTGGAAAAGAGGCTTTTTCTGACCCGCGATATACTGGTCCTCGGCGGGACGAGCAAGGATGACCGGCCCTGTCTGCATCGCCCGCGGCACGCCTTCCCAGGCGATAAAGGGCATTCCGGCAAGGCTGCCGACAAGGCTCACGCCGCGCCGCAGAACGACGGTGCGCGTGATTACATAGCCACGGCCTGGCTCGACCGGGTCAATGAAGACCGTGCCGCCAAACTCGGCCGCGCGGTCAACCGCCGCCTGGAAGGCTGCCGTGTCGTCGGTGGCACCATCACCCACAGCGCCGAACTCCCGCACCGAAAGGATGCCTGGCGGCCCGCCTGCGCTGCTCAGGTCCATCAGGGTGACGGCGATAGCCAGAGCCACTGCTTGCATGGCGCCACCTCGACATGCGAGAAGAGACAAGCGCCTGAACCCTTTACAGACGCCGCGCCAACCAGTCTCGCCTTAGCATTGCCCAGGAACGGAAAGCTTTCTTGGACCAGCTCTTCTGGAGGAAGCCCTTTGCGGACTACTGCAAAAGCTGGTGTCGGCTTATTCAGAGTGAAGGAAGTGTACAACGCCGCGCGTCCGACCTTTTACCTGCGATTGCGGCTGGACACCGGGAGTGCGACCTTTGCAACAGTCTCCTTTGAAAAGGGGTTTCCCCCAGCCCCCTTCCTGAACTTTTTCGTGGCGTTCCCACCACACACTCGCTTCTAAGATGCTGACCCCGCGAAAGCCAGCAGCGGCTCACAACCGTGTCCACCTGGCTATCTTAAGAAATAACCCTGGGATGTTGGGTTGGCGTCGGTGGTAAATAGAATGCCGAGCTTTCGCAGACCGACCTCATCACCAGGCCCAGGAACGTGGGTTAAGTGCATGTCGCAGCCGCGCAGCCGCGGCAACATCTCCACCCCGGCAGCGGCGGCCGGATTGGTGGCGGCGCTTATGCCGAGGGCCACGAGCAGCTCCTGGACGTTAAGGCTGGGCGAGTTGGAGTCGAGGTAAGTCCGCTTCAGTTCGGTGACGCTTTCAACGACGCTGGTGGGCAGGAGGTGAATATTGTC
>JANZZA010000653.1 GCA_026419655.1 Armatimonadota bacterium
CCCTGCTGGCGCAGGACCTCACCGACCGTGGTATCGGTCACGGCCACCACATGGGCGGCCCGGAGCACTTTTCGGCGCAGCGCCCGGAAGGGCCATGGCAGCCGCTTGGCAATATTCTGCTTGCTATAAACGACCAGCGCACTTTGGCCTTTGCACGCAAGCGCCTGTGCGGCCGCCAGGCTATACGGCTCCTCGTCGAGGAAAACCACGTCGGGGGCCGCCTCAGCCAGAGCCCCCCGCAGCCCCAGCCACACGTGCAGATTCGGATGTCCACGCGGCACCACAGCCAGCAAGCGCAGGTTTTCTTCCAGCCCTGGCCACGCCTCCGCATGCACAATCCTCCCGCCAATCGTGCGCCATGTCCGCGGAGCCAGGATGGTCAACTCAACCGGATGCCGCGCCACCAGACGCGCCCATGGTATCTGGTTCGTCGCCACGGCGCAGGCATGGCTGACCACGGCCACCCTCAGACTCTCTTCATCCCTCTCCATGGCCCGGTGATTATACCTTACGTGACCGTTGCACAATCTTCTTTCCGGGGCCTGAGTGGCTCCCATCCAGTATAATCTGCCGGCATAAGTCTGCGCCGTTCATGGAGATGGAGCTACGTCCAGGTCGGTTTTTCGACAGTCTCCTTACAAATTGTCCCTCTGATGGGACCGACGGCACTTTCCTCCCGCCCGGCACGCTGCTTGCGGCGCCTGGCCTTCCTCCAGGCGGGTGCCCACTGTATCAACGCAAGCGATCGTTCCGCGTCGTGGAAACAGCACGGGAGAGTCGGCGAAAGAAAGGAGGATTGGGCGCCAGGTTGTTTAAGGAGTTACCCGAGAAACCAGAAGCCCTTTTCAACTCATTAACTCTTCGCTGCTCGCTTAAGGCCTGAGGTGGAGCTTTGACTAACCCGCGCGAATGTGGTATCATGTTACACGACGGGCGCCGGTTTGCCGGCGCCCGACGTCCCTTGGCACAATCAGTCACGTAACCGCGAAACGCCTTGCACAGGTCATCTCCGCTCTCAGTGGGGTGAGAACTCATGGAGTACCGCCCTTACGGAAAGACCGGAAAACTCGTCTCGGTTCTTAGTTTTGGCGCCATGCGGCTGCCCCAGGACGACGATGAGGCGGTGCACATCATGCAGCGCGGCCTCGACCTGGGCATAAACCTCATTGACACGGCCCTCGTCTACGGCCCCGACGGCCGCAGCGAAAAGCTTGTCGGCCGTGCGATAAAAGGGCGCCGGGAGCAGGTTTACATCTCTACCAAGAATCCTCTCCACGATGACACCGCTGCCGGCTGGCGCAAACGCCTGGAGCAATCCCTCACCAACCTCGACACGGACTACATTGACTTCTACGTCCTCGTCCACGACGTGAAATGGGACGCCTTCAACAGCAGCTTCAAAAACCCTGGCCAGGGCCTCGAAGAAGCCCTCAAGGCCCGCGACGAAGGCCTGGTTCACCACTTTACGTTCTCCAGTCACGACAGCCCGGAAAACGTACACAAACTTATTGACACGGGCCTCTTCGAGGGAATGATCGTCCAGTACAATCTCCTTGACCGTGCCTACGAGGAATGTATCGCCCACGCCCATGAAGTCGGCATGGGCGTTCAGGTCATGGGGCCGGTAGCCGGCGGCCGCCTCGGCGTGCGATCCGCCAAACTCGAGCGCTTTCTCGAAAACATCGGCTCCACCGCCGAGCTGGCTCTCCGCTTCGTCATCTCCAATCCTCACGTCACCACCGCCATGTCCGGCATGAGCACCCTCGAGCAGGTCGAAGAAAACTGCGCAGTGGCCAACAATAAGGGGCCCCTCTCTGCAGCCGAGCGTGAGGCAGTACTGCGCCTGTACGAGGAAAACCGCAAGCTCGCCGAGCTTTACTGCACGGGCTGCGGCTACTGCATGCCCTGTCCCCAGGGCGTTGGCATTCCGCTCATTTTCGCCGCCATGATCCAGCATAAGGTCTGGGAAGCCAGTGAAGCGGCGCGCCGGCAATACCGGCGCATTCTCGAGGGGAGGGCCCGCTGGCAAGACCAGGAAGTCAAGGCTGCTGACGCCTGCGTCGAGTGCGGCCAGTGCGAGCAAAAATGCCCCCAGAAAATACCCATCATCCAGCAGCTAAAAGAGTCCCACGCGGCTCTTGCTGGCGACTAGGGCGCGGGGGTGGAAGCAGCACGAAAAAGTTTGGGAAGAGGGTCTGGGGGAGA
>JANZZA010000338.1 GCA_026419655.1 Armatimonadota bacterium
AGATGTGTATAAGAGACAGGCCTAAAGGTGCCCGATAACTGGTGTGTAAAAAGACTGCGGCCAGCCCTCGGACAGACCAGATTCCTCATACAGGCTCCCGACGTGCCCGACAGAAACCAGGTTGAGGTAAGCGTGACCACCAACGGGGAGCAAAGAACGGTCAGCTTCGTGATCCTGGGGCCTGAGGAAGCCAAAGGCTATCCGGCCGGCGTCAACGTACCCACCTGTGCTAAATGTCATGCCCGCGTGGAAGCCTGCATTTGTCCCCAAGGATAGGCCGGGCGACCGCGGAGCACCCCGAATGTATCCAAGATATGCCAGTGACTGTCTCAGCCGGTCCCTGATGACCCTGGCGCTGGCCTGTGTCCTCGTGGCGACAATCTCCGCCAGTCTCCAAGCGGGCTCCTTGCATCGCTACTGGCCTCGGTTTCCGAGGCCAAGGCAAGTCATCCTGGTCCCCTTCGTAGGTGACCATCAAGAAGGCATGGTTTTTGAGACGGCCGCCGGCCTTGTGGCGGGCGTCTTGCTCCGCCGGGAAAGCAAGCTGCTGTTGATGGAAGATGTAGACAGGTCGGATTATCGGCGCTGGGCAGAAAAAATGATGGGACTTGTGCGGCCAGGGACCAAAGGACCAATGGACACCTGGGCCGCGACGGCCCTGGCAAGAGACCTGGGCCTGGTGAAGGGTTACATCCTCTACCGTTACGACACGCATGAACGCCCCTGGCACGGACTGGGCGAGATTGACGAGAGTGCGAACGTAGCCACGGCCCTGGCACCGATTTTCCGGGCCGTCGCGGTATCAGAGCTGTTGAAGCCGCGGGCTGAGGAGCTTGGGCTGAGAATGCTTTTCGACGCCCGGGGCCACCCAGAAGAATGGTGCCTGAAACGCTATGAGAAACATTTCAGTCGGCACCTGGTGATGACGGCGGATCCGAAGTCGCGGGTGGCACGGTCCCTGGCTGTAGCGGTGGGCGCTTTCGTCGTCTCGCGGCCCGGGCCGGTGTATGAGGCGGCGTTGGCGAGATGCGAGCCGGACAGCCCGGTGCTGGGCTGGGGCTGCGGAGCAGAAGACGCACAGACGCTGCCATCGAGTGAATGGGGACTGTTTCAGACGGCTACTAACTGGTGCCATAACCTGCCGGTTTTCTCCACGGAGCAAGTTGGCGAGACCATACCGGCGGAAGCAGTACTCTCGCCGCGAGCAGACCTATCTCTTGCCGACCTGCGCTGGCGCACCGGCGTCCACTACATCACTTTCATCATGAGCGACGGCGATAACGTGCAGTGGATGATGGGCAACTTCGCGGGCGGCGCCGAGGGGCATTATTATTACGATAGCCCCCTGCGCGGGCGTTTTGCCATGGGCTGGACCATTCCCTACGTGGACCTGGCCCAGCTATGTCCATATGTGCTTATGGATTTGTTCAGGCGGGCCAGCCCAGGCGACGATTTCGTACTTTTCGGCGGGGGCTACTACTACCCCGACAGGTTTGCGACCAAACGGCAGGGAAACTGGCTGGCCGTTCATGCGCGACGGATAGGAGCATATATGCGCCTCGGCGGGCTGCGCTCACTCGCCCTGAACCTGCAAGATTGGGACAGCCCCGAAGCGCTGACTGCTTACCAGACCCTGACCAGGAGCATACCGGCGCTCAACGGAATCTTCACCGTACAGTACTTGCCGTACACCGCCGGGGAAGGACGCGTGATTTGGGTACGGGCTGGTCGCAGAGAAGTGCCCGCAGTGTCGTGCAAGATGTGCATCTGGGCGCAAACGGGACGGGCCAGGGAAACAACGCCCGC
>JANZZA010000445.1 GCA_026419655.1 Armatimonadota bacterium
GTACTCACTGTAGTGTCGAACCTTCAGGTGGACGCAGGAGCAACCGTCCTCTTAAGGTGGACCGGAAAATGGCAGCCCAAGCTGACCAATGCTCTTACGGGCGAGCCACTCCCCTTCCTCGACGGGCGGCTTCAGGTGCGGTTGAAGCCCGAGACTTTTATTCTTTTCCGGGCCTGCAACTGACGCGGGTGCAGCGTCGCGCCAGCGCTTGGGCAGCCCATGACTGCCCGTGAGGGGGTATCAATTGCCTCCATGGCTACGTGCACGAGTTTTCGCGAGAGAACTTCTGAAAAAACCGTGTACCTCGGCCGTCTCCTGTATTTTCAGTGGCAAGTGTCGTGGCGAGACGCAAAAACTGGTCCTGCCCGGGCCAGCGCACCAGGCCAGCACAGCACTACAGGTCAATCTCGCGCAACACGGCCGCCCGCACGCGGGCCATGGCCTGGGAGTGAATCTGGCACACGCGCGATTCAGTGACGCCCAGTACAGCGCCAATCTCTTTAAGTGTCATGCCTTCCTGGTAGTAGAGAGCGAGGACCTGTTTCTCGCGCTCAGGCAGGCGGTCAACGGCGCCGGCGATTATGCGCTTGAGTTCCTCCCGCTCGATAGAAGCCAAGGGATCCGCCTCCGGTGCCTCGTGATTGACCACCTGCCGGCCGTTGACAGGCGGGGCGTCTTCACCCTCAGCGAAAACTTCCTCTAAGGACAACAAACACGCGCGGGCGGTGTCGGTCAAGATGGTCTCATATTCCTCGCAGGATACCCCCAGCCGCTCTGCTATCTCCTCGGCGGTGGGAGGCCGACCAAGCTGGCCTTCCAGGTCGGCGACGGCTCGAGCTACCTCCCGGGCACGACGTCGCACCCCGCGCGGCACCCAATCCTTCTCCCTCAGTGTCTCCAGTACTTCGCCACGAATGAGCGGTGTGGCATAGGTCTCGAACTTCACGCCTCTGGCCGGGTCAAACCTGTCAATGGCCTTTAGTAAACCCAGGACCCCCGCGCTTAACAAATCATCGTACTCTACCCATTCCGGCAAGTGGCCAGCTATGCGGCTGACGACGAGCTTGACCAGCGGCGCATAGCGCCGCACCAGCTCCTCTCGTCGCGCTTTCTCGGCTTTGCTCATTGTAGACAGCTCGGCCGGCTTATAGGCTCTCGCGAAGGCCATTTCCCAGCACCTCGATGGGCGGCAGGGGCAAAGATGCGGGCAGTTCCTCAGGCTTGAGCACCACTGCTTGATGCGTCTTCCCTGCCAGCAGCGCTGTTAGCTGCTCGACGTATCGGCTCTCCACGAAGACCACCGGCCAGCGCCAGTCAGGACGCTTCCAGGTCTCGGCGATAAGCACCTCACGCAAGTTGTCCAGTTCCTGGCCCACCGGCTGGCCCTCCTCGAGCCTGTCGAGCAACACACGCCCATCTGGGTGCAACTGGCGTGCCAGAAGGCTCCCCCGGGCCTCTGCGAATATGCGGTGTGCAGCGAGGCGGCGAAGGGCAGCTCGCTGTGCTTCAGGCTCCCCTCCTGTAGCTATCTCAGCCGCAAGATGCGGGGGCACGGCCGGCAGCCCGCAGCGCAACAGCTCCCGCATAGCCGCCAGAAACCATGCCGCCCCGCGCCCCGCTGCTGCGAAAGCGGGCAATCGCTTACAGGCTTGGTCAGCCCACTCGGCTGCGTGCTCGGCCGTAAACATCATCGGTGCTACGGCCACCAGGCGCGCAAAGACTCCCCAACGAAAAACCTCCCGCCACTCCCACCCCTCAGGGCGCGCTGCGTCGGCCCAGAGCGCCGGTTGGCCGTCGGGCGTCGCAGCCGCGCCGGCTCTATTCTCCGGCGGGCAAGGCACCAGCCTGCCTCCGGGATGTACCTCCGCGGGTCCGGCAACCATATCTCGAACTCGCACTTCGGCCTGCAGGTCGTCTCCCTGCTCCGTGAAAATGACTGAAGCCTCTCCCGGGTCGAAGCCCAGCCGCAACTTGAAGTCTTCTCTCGCCGCTGATAAGGCAGAAGCAATCTCCTCCCCGGCGACCGCCCTTAGCGA
>JANZZA010000559.1 GCA_026419655.1 Armatimonadota bacterium
ATGCGATAGATGTGGTAGCCCTCTGCCGCCGTCCGCCGCCAGCTAAACACTATCTCCTTGGCGTCATAGGAAATATCGAAGTCCAGGATTTGGCCTTCGGGCGATGCAACAAGCTGACGCAGGGTGCCGTCTGGCGCTGGCGGCGAGAGAATATACAGCCCACCGCCCGGCCGAAAATCCTCGCAGTGCACAGTATAAACATGCGACGGGTTTAGTTCGTGGCGCTCTACCAGGACCAGAGCGTCAAAGCCCAGCCTTTTCTCCCGGACGGCCGCCGTAAGCTCTGGGGATTCCTCGGGCCGGTCCCAGCCGCCGAGCTTGAAGGGCGGCAAATACCCAGGAGGGGGCGGGACGTCAAAGACCTGAATCTCCGCCGCGCCGGGATTTGGGCCGCCGTAAGAGCTGAGGAAGCGCAACGTGACTTTGCGGACAGTGCGCGGCTGGAGGGCAATCGGCTGGGCGCCGGAACCTTCCCCAAGGGTGCCCTTCGCCACGGGCGTCGGCTCATCGTCGAGATATAGCTCGTAGTCCTTAAAACATTCCTCGACGAGAAAGGCCGTCCGTCCGTAATACACGACCTGGCTTAGGTGGACTGGCTCTTCCCACTGAAGGGTAAAGGTGGCGTGGCCGCCCCAACTGGCGCCGTCTACGGCCCAGGCATTTCCTGAATCCGCCGCCGAAAAAGGCTCGGCAATCTGGCCGTCAACGGCACGGAAAGCAGCGTAGGCTGCTGAATATTCCGACGACGCCGACACCCGGGCCCTGGGCGCCAGGTTTATTGGGAGCCTGGCTAACTTGGGAAGTACCTCCTCCGGCGGGCTTTCCGAGTAAACCTCGATTTCGGCGGCGCCCGGATTGGGGCCACCGTAGGAGCTTAGAAAATCCAGCACGACGCGCCGCGCTCTTGTTGGCGGGAGTTTTATGCGCTGGGGGCCCGCATTCATTTCGAAACGGCCGCGTGCCACGGGCTCTGGGGCGTCGTCCAGCCGCACCTCATAGTCCTTCCAGCATTCCTCGGCGAGCCAGGCCACCCGGCCGTAGTAGATAATCTCGGCCACCGTCATAGGCTCGGGCCACTCAAGGACAAAACGCGCCTTCCCACCATAGGCGGCGCCGTTCACTGCCCACGCCCGGCCCACGTCGTCACGGCTGAAAAGCTCCGGGATGGCTCCGTCTATAGCAAAACGGGCCTGGTAAGCTCCAGAGAATTCGGAGGAGGCCCATACAGTGGCGTCGCGGGCGAGGTTGCGCGGCCCCGCGGCCGGCTCCTGGCAAAACGCCACCGCTCCTGCGGTTGCCGCTGCGAGGGCAATGAAGTTAACAAGTCGCCAGCAAGGTCTTCTCATCGCCTTGCGTCATAAAGGATGCGTCTTTCCAACAGGGCGGTGGTGCATCCTTGGTCTTCATTATCGGCAGTCTGGGCCTGAAAAGACCTTCCCTTCTTCCGGGGCAAACCCTCCCAAGGGGTGGTCCTGCACACCCCCTCGTGAAACTTCTTTTGGCCGTTCCCACACCTCGCCCTCCAAGGCCATGCCTGGAGCCAGGGCTAGAGTCCACAGATTTTTGTTGTGTGACTCTTGCAAAACCATCGTCTCGCGGGTGAGTCGCGCCCCACATAGTATACGGGGCGCGGACGCCAATCCATGTGGTGCAGGGACTGGCAGGTCGCAGCAGCTTCTGACGAGACTTTGAAGCCCGCAAACCTGCGCAGTGCAGGGACTGGCACACGCACTGAGCAACCCCGGCATCTGCCTCTACCGCAAACTGGTGCGGTGCAGGGACCGGCCTCAGTTATCCCCCCGATTGTCATGCCCATCCGCCGCAAACCCGTGCCGTCCAGGGGCTGGCAGATGATAGCCTTGCGCTTGCAGCCGTTTGGGGACACAAAGCCATGCGGTGCAGGGAGTGGCAGGTACGTCGAGGCGGGTTTTGCAACAGTCATTTTATCCTGCCGGCTGAGGAAGGACCTGGGATGACAAGACCGCTGCCCAGAAGGTGAGCAGCAAGGCAGGTGTTTCGCAGCTCACGGTGAACCGCAAACCTAGGGGTGAGGGGCATGACGGCCAGCCGGGCATTTCTGTGCTGGGCGGCGGCGGTGCTGGTGGTTGCCAGTAGCGGGGCTGCAGAGAACTTGCTGGTCAATGGCGGCTTCGAGACCGACACAGATGGCGATGGGATGGCCGATGGGTGGCAGTTCGCAGGCGACGCGGGAGTGAAGGTGGAATGGGCACGTGACGAAGGAGTTGAAGGTCGCTACTGCCAGCGCCTCAAGTGCACTTCCTTCCGCCAGCTTTCTCCGGCCAGCCACGTAATGCTTGCCCAATATAACACCTTCGCCCTGGAAGAAGGCCAGTGGTACCGCGTTTCGTTCTGGGTCAAGGGCCAGGGGATAGCAGGCCGCAGCGCCAGCGCCGCTGTCATGCGCACAGATACCTGGGACCACTGCGGACTGCACCAGGGCTTCCGGGTGACAGACAGGTGGCGCCAAAGGCAGTTCTGGTTCCGTTCGCGGCACACCTTGTACGGCAACCTGCGCTTCCAAATATGGTTCGTGAGTACCGGCACAATCTGGATAGATGACGTGCGGCTTGAAAAAAGTGAAGCGGTCCGTCCGCGGGCTAATGAAGTTATCCCGGACACCGGCGCCAAGAATTTGGTGCCAAACAGTAGTTTCGAGTGCGGTACCAGCGGCTGGGGGAGCATAGCCGAGCTGCCAAGCTGGGGCGGAAGCCTGAATACCCTGGTGGGCGAGATTGACCCCCAGACCGGGGCACAGCACTCTTCCAGCTTCAAAATTCCTATCGATCGCGGCAGCGCACCGGTTTACTTTTTCGACTACTTCGAGATGTACCGCGTGCCCGTTTTGGCACCTCTGCTCGCGAATCGGGGCTATTTTGCAGTAACGCCAGGAAGTGAATACACGCTTTCGGCTTACGTAAAGGCCGACTCCGCGCAGGTGCCATGCGTGCTCGCGGTTTATCAGCTACATGGTGGCGTACAGAGAAAGGAAGCTATGGCAGCGACCGAGTGGCAGCGAGTAGCTTTCACCTTTCGACCGGGCGCAGAGTATATCTTTGTAGCCATCGGACCGGACCTGTCCAAGACGGACCTGCCACGGGCAACGCTCTGGATAGACGGAGTGCAACTCGAGAAAGGGGCTTCGGCAACGGGGTACGAGCCAAGGGCACCGGTGGAAGTCGGCGTCGAGTGGGATGCGCCGGGCCATCTCTTCGCAGCTCCTGCCCAGGCCCGCGCGACAATCACGGCCTTCAACGGCTCCGGGAACCCCAGAGCTGTCCGCGTGGGGACCGCAATCAGCGACTTCTATGACCAGCAGCGGCCAGGCCCGAAAGTTGACCTGAACCTCCCTCCCGGCCGCGGTATCCGTAAGACCATTTCACTACGACTGCGCGACCTGGGCTTCTACAGGCTCCACCTGGCCTGCAAGGAGGCCACCGTCACTCCCGTCCGGGGCGAACGTTTCGCTGTTATCAGGCCTTATACCGACGCCGACAGTCTTTTTGGAATGAACCATGCCTTCCCGTGGAGCCATCTCAACCGCCTCAGTAAGAAGATTGGCCTGACATGGTTCCGCGATTGGTCACTCAAGTGGCAGCACATCGAGCCGGAAAAGGGGCGCTTTGATTTCGCGGAAGCCGACCATCAGATAAACCGCGTCCTGGCCGACGGGCTGAACCTCATCGGATTGCTGCCGTTTCCGTCAAGCGAGTGGAGCTCTTCAGCGCCGGAAGACGTGCCCAAGGGCGGTTGGCCAGGCGTGCCCTTCCGCGGCGCATACATGCCCCGCGACCTCTCTGAGTTTGCCGAATACGTTCGGACAACGGTCCGCCACTACGCTGGCCGCATACGCGTGTGGGAAATCCTCAACGAGCCGATATATACCTTCTACGCCCTCCCGCGCGAGCATGGCTACGAGGTGGGCGATTATGTGAAGCTTCTTGACGTGGCTTACCGGGCGGTGAAGGCAGTTGACCCGAAGGCCATGGTCATCGGCGGTATAGCGGGCTATCCGGATGCGCTGGCGCGGGAGTTTGTGGCCGCGGGCGGCCTGCGCTGGGCGGACATCTTGAATATCCACACGTATCCGGGAGTGAGTTTGCCGGAAGGTCTTGAGCCCGGGCTGAAAGAGCTTGTGGCTGCCATGGACCAGCACGGCGGCCGCAAGCCAATCTGGGACACCGAGGGCGCCTACTATGCCGATGATGACCCACCTGCCGTGCCATTCAAGCCTTTCGAGATCCCTGTACTGGACAGCGAACAGGAAGGTGCGGCTTATCTGGTGCGTCTTGGCCTGATTTTATTCTCCAACGGGGTAACCAAGTTCATTTATCACTCGGGCTCGTGCGGTAGCCTCAACGCCGAAGACGCAGCGAGCATCTTCTTCGAATGGGACGGAGCACCCCGAAAAATGCTCTCGGCACAGGCAGCCCTGGCGGCGCTTCTGGGACCGGATACTGTGGCCATGGGGGCCCTGCTCAAAAAGCCAAGGACCTATGCCT
>JANZZA010000574.1 GCA_026419655.1 Armatimonadota bacterium
ACTGCCCTGCGCAGTATTCGTCAACGCTTCCGCCCCTGCGAGGAAGTATAACACACGCAGGCAACAGCCGCGCACCGCCTCCAGTCGTTGGGGAGCGTTTGGTTTCCTCAGGATTCTGTTTCGGTCAGGAAAAAGTCAGGCGGAAAGAATCGCGTCGTAGACTGTGGCAAAACCTGGTGTCGGCTTACCCAGAGTGAAGAGGCAGCACAACGCCGTCCGCCTTATTTTTGCCCGCGACTGCGCCGGTTGGCCAGCGAAGCGAATCTTGCGACAGTCTTTCAGCGGATAGCCCCCGCGGTTAGACCCCGTTCGATGTGGCGCTGGAAGAAGATGTACAACAAGACGACCGGCACTGAGGCCACCACAACGCCCGCCAGGATGGCTCCCCAATCCGACGTGTACTGACCATGAAAACTCAGCAGTCCCCGCGGCAAAGTTTGCCATTGCGGAGAGCTGATGAGTACCAGGGCGAAAGGCAGCTCATTCCACACCCAGGCGGCCTGGAAAATGGCCACTGTAGCGATTGCCGGTCGCGCCACGGGTACCAATATCTGCCAGACGACCCTCCAGTGAGATGCGCCGTCCATCAGAGCCGCGTCCACCAGCTCTCCTGGCAGGGAGGCAAAATAGGCACGCAGCAGCAAAATCGCGAGGGGTAAACCGAAGGCAATGTACGGGCCAGCCAGGGCTGGCAGGTCAGCAAGCCGCAGTCGCTGACAGATTTCGTAAACTGGCAGCAGCGCTGCGTGAGCAGGCAAAAGTATCCCTGACACTGCAAGGCCAAGCAGCAGACTCCGCCCGCGCAGAGGCAGCCATGCGAAGCTGTACGCTGCCGGCACCCCAAGCGCCAGGATCCCCACCACGGCCACCACTGTAATGAGGGCGCTGTTGAGTAGATAGCGCAGAATACCACCCCGCAACGCCGCCACGTAGTTGTCGAGATAAAGCCGTGATGGCAGGGCGCAAGGTCTGAGCAACAGCTCGTCGGGTGGCTTGAGAGAGCCAATTATCGCCCCGAAGACCGGCGCCAGAAAGATCACTGCTGCCGCCACGAAAAGTGCTGTCCATACAACTGCTCGCAGTCTGGCCATTGGCTTTTAAACCTGTTCTGGCTCGACCGCCACTGCGCGCAGGTAGACCGCTGTCGCTGCCAGCGTCAGAACTATCATTATGCTCGCGACAGCCGCCGAGTAGCCCATGCGGTCGACAGTAAAACCGCAATAGTACATGTACGTAGCCAGGACCTCAGTCACGTGGTGTGGGCCACCGCCGGTCATCACCCAAATGAGCTCGAAGACCTTCACAGAGCCGACAACGATTAGCAGGGCATCTACGAGAATGACGCGGCGCATGAGTGGCAGAGTTACGTGCCGGAAGGCACGCCACGGCGTCGCGCCGTCCAAAACCGCCGCCTCGTAATAATCCACGGGTATGGCCTGAAGACCGGCAAGCATGACCATCATGTGGAAACCGAGGTAACGCCAGCAAGCTACTACTATGATGGAAAGAGTGGCTATCCGTGGGTCACCCAGCCAGGCGATGGTAGGCTGTTGAGATTGGTAAGCCAGACGCCAAAGCCAGCCCACTATCGCCCGCGCCAGGCCGAAGTTGGGCTCGTAGATAACCCACCACACCAAAGCTACGGCCACTATCGGCACCACGAAGGGTGTGAAAAAGGCCGCTCGGAGCCACTGCACACGCCCCATGCCACCGCTGAGTACGACAGCCAGCAACAACGCCGCAGGAAGCTGAAGCGCCAGGGACAAAACAACCCACAGACCGTTGTTCTTGAGACAAACAACAAACACCGGGTCCCGGAGGAGCTCTGCGTAATTGTTCAGCCCCACCCAATGGCGCTCCGGCGACATTGCCTTCCACGAAAACAAACTCATCACGAAAGTGGCCGCAATGGGGTACAAGACAAAGATGCCCAATACTGCCAGCGCTGGCAGGACAAATAAGACCGCCTGAGACCGCTTGGCTGATAACCTCATGGCGCAGGCTTGAGCTTGCGGGTGTCACTAAGAACCCATTTTCCCTCGCGACGCTCAAGGGTCACTCGCCACTGGGAGCCGCCGCCCTGTACCACTATGACTGCCGCGTTCTCCGTTACTTGTTTGGGTATGAGCCTGCGGTTGGGCAGCGCGGCGAAAGTTGGGCGGCTGACAATGGCCTCAACCACGTCCTCGGGAACGGCCGAGGTGCGCGCTGGCGAGCGCTTCGGTGCGACCGCCGGCGTGGCGCTGATGACCTCGTAGTCGCCCAGTTCCCGCTCCCAGGAGAGACGTATGTCAAGCTTGACCTTTCCGTCCGGGGAGGTTGCCCGGACCGTCGCAGAGGTCCAATTTTCATCATGCTCGATTATTGTGCCTTCCCAGCCGGGCAGGCTTGCCAGCGCCAGCTCGAGGATAAGACTAGCGCGCTCATCCTCTCCTCCGGAGCTCGGAGGACCGGCGACGGGCTCCGCCTGCAGAGCAGATGCCCCCTCATTGCTAAGGGGAACGCCCGAATCTGGCGGTACAGAAGGCGTGCTCCCCTCGGGCAGTCCCGGAACACTGCTTGCAGGAGCTTCCTCTGTTCCCGCAGGCGGGACAGCCATCCGGTAATACGACAGAAGCGCGGCCGCTACCACCAGGACCAGTACCACCAGGACCGTTGCTGATAGGACTCTGTTAAGCAAGTCTTGTCCCCCTTCCCATCACCGGGGTCGCGTTTCTCCCGCGCCGGTCGCGGATAGCTCTGCTTGCAGGCGCTGTTTCACTTCTGCCTGGCGCGTCCGCACCGCAGCCATCACTTCCTCCGGCGTGCTGCGACCATCCACAAATGCCTGCAGGTGATTTAGCAGTTCGTCGGCAACTGATCGCTCCATCAAAGTGTCCGGCCAAGGGCATATTTGGGGGGCGGCTGCTACCATTTCAGCGTATTTACGCAGCCGCGGGCCAGCATTGGCTTCGCTCACCGCACCGCGCACCTGTACAAGCTCCTGGCAACGGCCCACGAACGTGGCGGCAACATCGGGACGCGTGAGGTATTTTAGAAACAGTACCGCGGCCTCCGCATTAGCCGACCGCGCACAAACCACGTAGCCGTCGGGCGCACCTGCCAGAGCATCCTGATTGCCCTTGCCACCGGGGACTGCCGGGAAATTGAAGAAATCCCAGGCATCCCAGAACTCTTGTGGAGCCTCACCGCCGCTGCTGAGTCGGGCGAAATCCCAGGTACCCGTATAAAACATCGCTGCTTGGCCCGAATAAAATAACGCCCTAGCACTCTCGCGCGTGGTCGCATTAGGCGCATCGTTGAAGGCCCTCAGCCGCACAAGCTCCGAAAACATGTCCAGGCCGCGTATCCACTCGCGCTCAGCGTACTTTCCTTCGCCTAAGGGATCGTAGTTGGCCTCACAGCAAGTCTGGCCCATAAGCCGCTGCCACAGAACACCGGGGAAGTGATGCGCTGGCCAGCGCTGCTGATTACCCAGAGCGATCGGAATTACGCCGGCCTGCCGCAATTGCTTGACGACCTGAAGAAGCTCGGGCCAGGTCTTGGGCACGGTGAGGCCAAGCCGAGAAAAGATTTCCTTGTTGTACAGGAAGAAAGTACACTGCAGCAGATACGGGACGCCCCAGACGCGCCCGCGATAGGTGAAGTAGCGCAGCCCCTGCGGAAGAAAACACCGCCGCCATTTCCCGCCGTCAGCGTCCATGTGGGGCGTGAGGTCCAGGACTGCCCCCGTCCGCACAAAGTTGTGCAACCACTCGCCGTCCCAGACGAAGAAAATATCAGGCGGCGAGGCTGAACCCAGGCCCACGCGGATGACGGTCTTGTAGGCATCAGGCTCGAGGGAAGTAACCGCGACCCGGATTTCCGGGTGCTCGGCCTCAAATTCTGTGACAATATCCCCCAAGGCAGATCGGCGCGGCTCTGCGGTCCAGATGGTCCACAGCGACAAGGTGGTCTCGCCGCGGACCGCAGCTCTATCTGAAGCTGCCGGCACCTCTTCTGCTCTCCTAGCACACCCGGCTAGGCATAGCCCCAAACCCACTATCGCGACCACAGCTAGACCACGTGCCCCGTGCATACTCCCTTCACCTGCGTCTATACTATCCCGGGGCCGCCCAGAAGGGAAGGCTCTTACACCACTCTGCCCCAGGAGCACGCAGTGATGAGCGAGACTCTTGCAGCCATCAAGCAGGCCGTCGCGGCCGCTGGTCCAGCCGAAAAGGTCATGGCCCCCGATGTCGTGGACCGCATTCTCAAGGCCGCAAACTTTCGGGAGCCAGACCGGGTGCCCATCTGGGACTTCGTTGACTCCTGGGCCGTGTATCAGGTTTTTGCCCCTGGCGATACGGATCCCGTGACTGCAACGGCCAAAGTCTTTCACGGCCTGGGAATAGACCTTTGTCGGTCGGTGTACCTGCCCGTGTCGCCTGAAGAAGACCCAGGCCGCCAGTCTGAGGAGTATCACGGCTGCACTCGCTGGGCTAAGTGGGCAATCAATTCCACTGAGGAGTTGCGTGCTTACGAGGTGCCCCGCATCGCCGAGGAGCAAGCCTGGCAATGGGTGCAGGAGTACTGTCGGGAGCGGGAGGTTTTCGCACCCCAGACTCTTTTAGTGCCGTGTGATGGCGTCGGCTTTCATGCTACTTACGGGCTCATGGGCATCGAACAGTTCAGTTATGCCCTTTACGAGAGCTTCGAAGACCTACGGCGCATCGTGCAAGCTCATAACGACAACGCGGTTATGAGAGCTCAAGCCTTTGCGCAGGCGCGCCCCTGTCCGCTCTATTTCCTGGGAGATGACATTGCATTCAAGGGCAGAGCCATCTTCTCTCCCCAGGTCATGCACAAGCTCTTTTATCCCTACCTGGAGCGCATTTGTGCAGTGCTCAGGCCCGCTCGAATTAAGGTCATTTTCCACACGGATGGCTACGTGATGGACATCGTCGCTGACCTCGTGGCGGCTGGCATTGATGGGCTTAATCCTATCGAACCGCTGGCCGGCAACGACATTGGGGAGCTGAAGCGTCGCTATAGAGACCGGCTGATTCTGGTGGGCAACGTTGACTGTTCCCAGACGCTTCCGCTGGGCACGAGAGAAGACGTGCGGCGTGCCGTGCGCGAATGCTTGCTTGCTGCCGCGCCGGGCGGTGGCCACTTTATCGGCTCGTCCTCAGAAATCGTCCCCGCCACGCCTCTTGAAAACATTTTTGCCTTTTATGAAGCGTGCCGCGAATACGGACGCTACCCAATCGGGGAGGGGTGGCGAGGCCATTGATAACAGCCGGAACAGTGCTTAGCGTTGGCTTCCTTGTGGCCTTCTTGCTAGCGGTCAGCTTTCTTGCCTTTGCCCGGTGGCTCTCCGCGAGGGGATCCCTTGCGCCCTTGACCGCGTGGGGTATGGCCATCGCGGGCAGCGCGTATTCCGTGGCCGCCGGACTGCCAATAAGTATGGCAATCGCGAGAGCTGACCCTTTGCGGGCACCATCAGCCTTGTTGGTCCTCCTTCCCTGGGCCGTTGGCGCAGGTTTGTTTCTGCACCTTCGACATCGGGACAAGATGCTCCTCTCCCATGCGCTGGCTGCGTCTCTTCTGGCAGCGGCACCTGCGGCGGTGCTTGGTGTCGCCGGAGGAACCTTAGGAGGGACACACCGCAATCTACACCAATGCTACGGTAACTTGAAGGCCCTGGCAGGTGCCACCCGGGACTACCTCGCCGACCGCAAGACTTGGCCTTCACAGGCTAACTGGGTAAACGAGCTGCTCCCGCTAGTCGGGCAACGGTCCGCCTTTCGCTGTCCTGCTAACCCCGACGGGGCCTATGTGTATCGCCGACCCAAGCCGGGAAGTTCGAAAGATGTCCCCGTGTTCGAATGTGTACACCCTTTCTTGGCGAAGCAGGTCGTGGTCCGTGGAGACTTGCGGGCCGCGATAGAAAACCTTCCCCCTGAGCCACCTCCCCGAGCAGCGCACTCGCCCTTCAGCCAGACTCGCCACTAGGTGACTACTGAAAAGGTGGTGTCGCCAGACTCCGCCCGCGGCGAAGAATGCAGCGTTGTGCCAGCCATGTTGTACAAGTTGAAGCTATAACTCGCAGAACTGTAGACTCCTTACTAAACCAGCGTTTCTCCCACCCTCATATTCACCACGGCCCCCCGGCTGTTAACCAGCGCCTCGGCTCCCTGTACTCAAGGCGTTGAGAGCAACAAAGACCTCGCTCCGCACAGCGGGACCCGCGATGAGGAAGCAAGGAACACGTGTGGGCCAGTGCGAGTCCAAGTTTGCGAGGTAGCTTCGATGGCACAGCGAGCTTGTCAACGGATGGCCTTTGGGGGCATCTGCCTGTGGCTGTTGCTCGTCGTAACGACAGCCCGCGCGGAAGACCCTGTCTCCAGGCTATTGAAACGATGGGGACTGTTCCAGGACTTGCAGCTTTCTGGGACCAACACTTTCACTTTGCAAAACAGCTCAGTAGAAGGCTCCGTGAACAGTTACCTGGGCCAGCGCTGGGACACTGGAAACTTCATAGCCCAGACGAGCTTGCACGCCGAGGGCTCAATCTACAAGGAATTCGGTTTCCAGGCCGATTTCTCGTCCTCTGGTTACGGTCCAAGCTACTCTCGATGGCTCCTGGGCTACGTTGGGCACGATACGGCCGTCTACTACGGCGACCTCAACATTGACTTAGGTAGCAATGAGTTTGCCGCCTTCCGCAAGACGCTCCGCGGCTGGCAGATTGACCAGGCACTTCCCAAAGGCGGCTTGCTGCGCTACTTCGAGTCGGAAGAAAAAGGCCTCGTCAGGCGACAAACGTTCCCCGGCAACGACACTTCAGGACCCTTCTTCCTTACCTATACCCCTATCATCGAGGGCAGCGAAGTAGTCAAGGTCAACGAAGAGGTGCAACGCTTCGGGAAGGACTATCGGCTGGACTACGAGACCGGAGAGCTGCGCTTCGAGCCGGTAGATGGGCCTCCTAAAATCATTCCGCGCACGGCGACGGTCTCGGTAAGTTACCAGTCGTACGGCTACGGCGGGGCGCCAGGCGCTCTCAGCGGGCTGCGAGTCGAGATGCCGCTAGGGGGAAAGCGAGCACTCCTGGGGATCACGCGACTGACAGAGAGGCGCGGCGGCCGCCAGGGAGACACGGTGGGCTACCATGAGGACATCTATCAGGGGAGTGGAACGACAGGTCCCTTCGACACAAGTTTCAGGCCCATCATCGCCAATGGGGCGCGCGTGACGTACAAAGGGAGAACGCAAACCATCGAGCAGGCCCTGGTCGTCCTGGTGGACAACGTGGAACAGAAGGAAACTGTGGACTACGACGTAAACCGCTACTTAGGCCGCATCCTCTTCCGCCGCGCCGTCCCACCAACCTCGCTGGTGATAGTCCGTTACTACTACGACCTGTCGGCGCGTACTTCCAGCAGCACAGATTTTGGCGGAGACTTGTGGGCTTTCGATTTGGCCTGGGCGGTCACGCCAAACCTGCAACTCAAATACGACTACGCTTCCAGCCAGCCTGGCGCGCCCGGAGCGGCCAGCGGGGCTGCTCAGAAGCTTCTCGCTACCTACCGGACTGGCCCCTTGCGGCTTACAGCCCAGTGGCGCGACATTGACCCAACCTTCGACTTCCTCAATAGCGTGGGCTTCTACCGCCATGAGCGTGGCTTGCAGTATCGAGCCGAATACGAACTGGCCCAAGCTACAACCCTATACTGGGAATCGTCCAACCTCAAGACCTCCACGGGCTACTCCTTCGGTTACAGTGGCTACCTGGGCGGCGAAGGTTTCGGCGCCTACGACCCCTATGGGACTCCAGGTACCTATCCTTACGGCGCCTATGCCTCAGCAGTCGCACCACTACAAAGCACCACAACCACGCTGGACGTTACTGCGAGAAGGACTAACTACGGGATTCGTTTTGCTAAACCCCGCTGGCCCGGCATAGAGCTTGACGTGCAGAAAATGGAGAACGTTAGCGGTTCTGGAAGCCGCAGTAGCTACGGCGCACGCCAATTGCGGGTTCAATACTTTCCCACCGGAGCCCCGTACTCGCTAAGTCTCTCCTGGTCGGACAACGAACAGTCTTCATTACAGCCGGGCGGAACACAGACTGGCACTGCGACCTCGACCCGTGCCAGCACGCGTCAGTTTCAAGCAGCCGTAACCTACACACCTTCGCAACGGCTCTCATTTAGCTGGAACCTTGGTACTGTTGCGACTGATGCCGGTACCGAGTCCCGGTCCAGCTCGCGCACTCAGCAGTTTGCCGCGCGCTGGATGCCATCGGATAAGTTGAGCCTCAGTCTCACCCATTCAGCAGCGACCAGCACGGGGAAAAGCGTTTATTACGGTGGGGGCGGGGGTGGCGGTGGGGGCTATTATCCATGGAACCCTGGCGGGAATTGGGGCAGCTACACAGGCACTTACGGCCTCACGGGCCAGGCCTATGTGACCCAGTGGCCTGTAACCTGGCCGTACATAGCCCTGCCGGCCCAAGACGACGGCGACGATGGAGATAACACCCGCCCCATCCATTACGCCGATAAGAACACAACGGTCAACTTGTCATACCAGCCTTCCGCTCGCCTGTCGCTCGACTTCTCGGCTGGCCGACGTACCTACCGCGCCGGCAACACCGGATATCTGGCCGACAGCGACCAGGACTTCAGAAACGTCTCCCTCATGTGGCAGGTCAGCGATGCGCTGGCGTTACAGGCAGCCTATGGGACAGACGATATGCTTTATCTGAGTGAGGACGGCGGACGTATCGCAAACAAAATGCTTAGCTTGGGGCTCAGTTTCCGGCCGCCAGATTCTAGACTCGGCGCTGCGCTCACGATGACCCGACAGACTGGCTCAAGTCCCACCTACGTGGGGTTCGGGCGAGGCCAGAGGCAAATCGTGGTGGCAACCGATCTGAGCGACCTCACAGGCCGTCTGTACTACCGCCTCGGGGAATCATCTGAGTTGTACCTTCAGCTCGGCACGGCAAGTTATTCAGGCGGGTACGCGGCTTTCGACAAGCAGACCATCGAGTTGGGACTGGAGCGTTCTCTCTCCGACAATGCGCGAATGACCTTCGGCTACCGATGGATACGCAACCTCACTGACGAAAGCGCGCTGTTGCCAGCCTACCTCAACGTAAGCCAACAATCCCAGGACTACGTGGCAAGCACTGTGTTACTGTCGGTGAACATAAACTTTACCAGCGGGCTGGCCGGCCGCAGCGGCTTCCGCTCACCGACTTCCGCTACAGGCTATTACGGGGCCATGGGCTACGGCAGCTTCGGAACCGGTAGCTTAACCACCTTTGGCGGCTATCGCAGCGACCTTTTCGGCCAGCAAATGGGCTTCCGGGGCGGCAGGTATGGTGGAGCTTATGGCAGTGGCTTGGGCGACCTTTTCGGCGACTACGGATACGGCTCATCGGAAATAGGTATTGGAGGGCCCTTCGGGACTGCCAGCGGCTATGGGGCGGGCTACGGGCAGAGTTACATGCCTGGTGCTGTGGGCTCTGGTCCCGGTACAACCTGGACCGGCCGCGGCCCCCAAGCTCCGCGGTCGCCTACCGAGAGAGGTGGTCCTGGGGCGATACCAACAGACCCGTGGGACCTCGTTGGCGACGCAGTATCGCTGTACTAGGCTTTCCATAAGGGATCCCCCGCACGGCCGCCGTCGAAATCGGGGGCAGTGATTGCGGCAGTGAGACATGCCATGAAGTTACCGGCTTCAAATTGGGGTAGTGTCAGGCCTCAGCGGCAGCAGGCACGGCGCTTTGTTGGCGCGCTCATGTGGGGCGCGGCGGTTTTCATAGTCCAAGCTTCCCCAGCGCGGGCAGGCGGGCACTTTCAGGTGGTCGCGAACCGGCCTTTCGGTGCGCGCTGCAACGGCCCTATGGGCGCTATTGTCATTGAGGAAGGGCAGCGGAGACCCGGTGTCACCGCAGCCGCAACGATGGCCGCCGCTTCAGCAGTGCAAACACAGCACTCGGTCACGCGACTGCAGCGAGCCGCAAGGCCCCTGCGCGTACTGGCCAGTCGAGGAATACTTCGCGGCCCGCTAGACCCGCGCTTCCCGCGAATCGCTGTGCACGTTACGCCTACTGGAGACCTCGTTCTGCCCGATCTTGTGGCCGCCATGCAGACACAACAATCCCTCGGCAACCCTAACAACAACATCCGCGTGACCTTTCAGGGTTTCGACGCCGGCGTCCAGGCTGCTTTTCAGGGCTATCTGCAAACTGCCATACCTGTGGCCAAGAGTATCTATGGCTCACCCGCTTTTGACCTGGACGTGACCGTCATAAACGACTCGAGTGTGACGGACCTTCAGGGCGGCTACTACGACGTCACTACAAATGAAATCCATATGGCCCCACCGACAGGAAACCTAGAGGAAGACACCTTCGTGTTGCTCAAGCTGCTCCTGCACGCTTTCCACGACGACGCATTTATGTTTTTTGACGCCTGGGAAGATGGCTTTGCGGGGGCCGCCGCTACAGCCATTCAAACCACCCCCGGCGTGTCGCCAGGATATAACCCATACGACCCTGGCCCCTTCTACGCCCTGTCAGTATACGAGTGCCAAAACCAACCACCCCTTGGCAACAGCACTTTCTACCCCGCGTCGGGCTTCGGCGGCATGCTGGTGTGGCGCATTGCGATGGCACGAGCCGCCTGGCTGAAATGCTACATCGAAAACCCCTCCTTCTTTGCACGCTTCAATGAGGAATACTACCGACGCTACTCACCATCCCTAGCTGGCGACACCGCGAGCCTCAAGGACATAGGCGCTCTCGTCCTTCCCTCGGTCGAAGGCATGAGCTTCTACGAGTGGTACAACAACCAGTGGGTGCTGGACACGAGCATCCGAACCGGGCCAAAGTTATTTGTTTGGAATATTCCCTTGCGAGATGCAGTGGCGCTCATAGTCGAGCACTACGTTACCGATTCGACCGGCAACGAGACACCCCGAGGTGGCCAAGCGTACACGGTCTACTGGAGCTACGATTTCAGCGTTTCGCTGTACGCAGAAGAAGGAAACGTTATCCCCGTGGCTGATTCGGGCGAAAGCGCAGGCGAAGGCTGGCTATTGCCGACTTTCTATAACATAGGCGGACCACAGCGCATCACGGTACAGGTGGACCTCAATAACCTGCGCGGCTATTACCCCTTCCCCTACGGTGTCCGTGGATACGACCCTGGCGAGTACAACATCTACGGCGCCTTGCTCGGGGCTATCCAGGGCCAGGTAGAAATAAGTGGAGCAGCCAGTGCAACCGGGATCCAGGCAGCGAGAGGCGTTTGGGGCAAGGAGATAATGAACGGCAATCTCCGCCCCGCTCAGGTAACTGTGACCTATGTGGCCCCCAGCGGTGACCGCACGTCCCGCACGGTCAACGTGGGCTGGGATTCGTACATGATTGTACTGCGGGGCGGAACCCACACCACTCTGTCGCGCACTTTCTCTGCGGGCGTTCACTTGATTTCTCTGCCCCTGTACACGCTGACGCCCTCAGCGCCCGACGTTCTCGGCCTCCCGGCCGAGAAGCTGTTGCTAGCACGCTGGGACCCACGGCTGGGCGGGGCCGGCCGCTACAGGCTATGGCCTGACTGCGAAGGTTTTGCACCGGGGAAAGCCTTCTTTATCAAGCTGCTCACCGACCATAATCTCCGGGTCAAAGGGCTCGTGCCGGACGCCGATTCGGACTTCAGCGTGCCACTGCAGTACGGCTGGAATATGGTTGGCGTGCCGCGCACTGCGCCGGTCAACCTCAGTGACCTTCGGGTACAGGTTGGCCTTGACCCATCTGTGCCCTTCGCCGAGGCCGTCACACGCCAATGGGTCCAGAGCACTGTCTACGGCTACTCAATGGCCCGGGGCTATCAGCAGGCCACAGTCCTGGAGCCCTTCCAGGGATACTGGGTGCGGTGCCTGGTGCCCAGCGAAGTCCGGCTGATTTTCCCTGGCGGAGCTGGCCGTGCCGCCGCGCCCGCGGCAGTGGGGCCGAGTGATAGCAACACAGCCGGCACAGCCTCTAGCACCTCTCGGCCATCGCGAGGCTGGGGCAGTCGAAGGCCTGCGAAAAACAGATAACTATGGCCATGGTCATATCCGTAACAGACAACCGCAGAGCCAGAGCCAACCCGTGGCCTGGAGTAGCAGGGCTGGCAACGGTGGCGGTGTTGGCGACAGCCGGGTGTGGGGGGTTACCATCTGGCGGCCAGGACATCCCGACAGCCGCCACCGTAATCGTAACCATCGGCCCAGAAGGTACACAGGAACCACTAAATGTCGAGGCGATCGTTATCTGTGGCGGGGTGCGGGCCACGTACAGCCCCAACGAGCCTTACGTTGTTCTGAAAAACGTCCCCTTCGGTACTGAAACTCCACCGAGACAACCTATCACTGTCACTGCCCGGGGCTATCGTACCCACGCTGAGTGGATACAACTCAATGTGTCGGCCTCGACCTACGTAGACGTCGGCCTTACGCCTGTTGACCTGTCCCAGACGGGTACAGTTCAAGGCACCGTGAAAGATGCGCTGGCTAACACGCCCATCGTCAACGCCCACGTCAGCTTCTCCCAACAAATCGCGGACCAGACCGTCGAAGTGGATGGTTTCACTGATTCGGATGGAGCCTTCATCATCGGCGGAGTGCCCATAGGGCTGTGCGAGGTCACCGTCGTGGCAACAGGCTACCTGGAGTACCGCTCCCAGGTCGGCGTGTCCCAGGACGCCGGCGGCCAGACGCCGCCGCTGAATGTGACTCTGGTGTCTGGTTCTGCGAAGGTGCGTGTTAGTGGGACAGTCGTAGACATAGTCAGCGGCTCGCCGATTGCCGGTGCGACTGTCAAGCTCGGCGACCTGTCTACCACGACTGACTCGAATGGCAGTTTCGTCTTTGAACAGGTCGGCATCGGGTCTGCGGAGCTAGTAGTGGAGGCACAAGGCTACGACATTTACCGCCAGACCATCAGCGTGACGCCCGGCATGCGTCCTTTGCGTATCGAACTCACCGAGGCGTCGCCCATGCCGCCTGCGCCTCCCCATAATGTTACAGGGACCGTCAGGATAGTCAGTCACCCCGACGACAACTCTGGCGTATTGGTCTCTGCCTACAGCCTTGACCTTGGCCTAACCGTTGCGGAGTACACAACTGGCCCCGACGGCAGGTATTATCTGTACGTGCCGCCAGGCAACTACGAGATACGGGTCTCTTACGAAGGACAGCGACTTGTCAGGAATCTTACGGTGCCAGGCGGTGGGCGAATCCTTACAGGCATAGATTTTGCTCTGTGACCATCGGGTCGGATGCACAGAACACCGCTCGTACGTGCCAGCGCCGCACTGGCACGCACGGCGCGCCGGCTACGATACCCGACATGGAACTTTAGAGATGAATGTACCTGGCGCCTGCTCCATCGAGCACCACTGCACACGCCCAGTTAGCAAGGCCCACACACCGCGAGCAGGACAAAAACTTCGAGCCGAAGGCCAAGGAATACACCTCTTCATGGAGGTTTGTGCTGGAAAGATCTGTGCAAGGGATTTGGGAAGTGTCCACGGGGCACCCAAAGGGAAAACCCTGAAGGCAACAAAGTAGTCTTAAGCCGGGAGAATAAAGTGACCGTTGGGGCGCTGATGCGATATTTTGTGGCGGCCGGGATGGTAGGCGCGGCTGGGATGATTGGCCTTCGTTTAGGCGAGACAAGAGCGCCGGTGGCCCCGGTGGCAGCTTCGCCCACCGCTATGTCCCAGCAAGCCCCCGCCGTCACGGCTACACGCCCGGTAATGAGCTACACACGCGGGGCAAAACCGGCTTGGCGAGCGAAATTGCGGTCACTTCAAATACGTGGTGGTGGCCAGGCACTTTCTGCAGGCCCTCTGGAAGAAGCTCTAATCTACGGCACTCACGGCGAGCCGGTGGTAAGAGTTACCGCAGCCGGGATAAAAGGGCAGGCCGGCCAGCGGGACTTCACCGTCCAGGGTCCTGTCCACGCAGTGGCCGAGCGTGGGGCCATCTTGCGGGCTGCACAGGTAGACTGGTATGACGCCCAGCAACGACTGCATTGCTCCGGACCCGTCACCGCGCGCTTCCGCAACGCCCTGTTGCAGGCCCCGGAGGCAGACTACCTCATCGGCCGTGACGAAGTAATAGTGCCCGGCCAGGTCCGTCTTTACGTCGGGCGAAATCTTGTGGTCGGACAACGGCTCACCTACAATATAGTCACCGAGAGCTTCCAGCTAGAGCGCGTGCGGATGGTGCTCCATGCCGAGGAGGCGCGCCGGGCCCTTGAAGAACTCCGCCGGTAGAAAAGACTCCGCGAGTGTCCTCATGGGCACAGCGCCTGTACTTTGCGCACTGCTACTGACATGGTCGGCAGCCGCCGCCCCACAACCCTCAGGGGCGGGCAAGTCCCAGGCCCAGCAGGGCGCCCCAAAAGCTACTCCCTCCGCACCCGACCAGAAGCCCAAGCCAGCGGAGGACGAGGAGAAAGATAAGGTAATCGTCGAGAACGCGGACCGGCTGCGCTACGACGGCGACCGCAAAGTCTACGTGCTTGAAGGCAATGTCCGCATGAAACACAAAGATGTCGTGCTCACATGTGACTACGCCGAATATTGGGAAGAGCGCGACGAAGCCCAGGCGCGAGGCCATCTACTGCTCAGAGATCCCGAGTCGTCCATCACCGGCGACACAATCCGCGTAGATTTCACAGACGAGATTGCGGTCGTAGAAGGCAACGTGGTCATCGTCACGCAAAAGCAAAAGAAGGCTGAGGGCGAAAGCACCGGCAGCAGTACGGTCGAAGGGAACAAGGGCCAGGGCGACACCCGCGCCGCTGCTGGCGGGGCAGGTGAGCAAGCAGGCCAGGATAGCAGCGCCTCCAAACAAGAGCAACCAAAGTCGCAGCCGTCCGGTGGAGAGTCGGGGCAAGAAGACCGCCCGAAGAGCATCCGCGAGGCGCGAGAGCGCAAAACCACGATATACTGCCCGCGCGTGCGGTACAGATACACCGAGGGCCAGCGCTACGCGTGGATAAGCGGCCCAATTCGGGCCGAGCAGAAGGGTCGCCAGGCATGGGCTGACCAGGCAGAATACGACGATGAAGAAGGCGTGCTCAAGCTAGTGGGCAATGTACGCGTGAAAACCGACGAAGGCGACGAGTTCACGTGCCCGGCGGCGGTTGTTTCTGTTGAAGAAGAATGGCTACGCGCTGAGAAGATTTCCGGGATAGCCATCCGAAAGAAAAAGAAAACTGAACAGACCAGCCAGCCGGCGACTGCAACTGAACAAACTGTCCCTCCTTCCGAGACAGAAGAGCACCCACCACCCACATCACCTGCAAAAGTGGACCAGCCGCCACCTGCGCCCCCGCGATAGCGCACCTTGACCTGCCGCGGCCGAGGAGCAGGGTGAGTGTGCGGCAGGGAATCGCTGCGGGAAGACGAAGCTAGACTTGTGGTCTAGCGAGGCCCGCCATGACAAGATAAGGCCTCGTGTGGTGAAGATCACCGCGGATGCCTGTCGGGGGTGAATGCCATGAGCAGCCAGGAGAGCTTCCCTGAGCGGCAGCAGGCGGAAGCCACCTTTCTCCGCGCCATGGAACAAGCTCAGCGAGGCCACTTAGACCGTGCCATCGAGCTGGCTGAAGAAGCAGTCGAGTACGACGACACCTTCTTAGAAGCACGCCGGTGGCTAGCCGAGGTTTACGAACAGATAGACGACCGCCGCCAGGCGTCCCGGCATCTGCAGGCGCTGATCCACGCGAACAAGGACGACGAAAAGGCCTGGCAAGACCTCGAGCGCGTAGACCCAAACGCTGCCGCCCGACTGAAGCGGGTGGCCGAACTTGGCCCCGACCCCTTTGTGGCAGCGAGACAAGCCGCCGCCCACCTCGAGGACCTGCTCGAAGACGTCCATGGCGTGGAGGAGGAGCCTGGCGAGGAGGCCGAGCCCTACGAAGATTTCGCTACGCATACTGCCACAACCAAAGAAGAGGCCATGGCCTTGCTGGCAGAAGACGAGGAAACGGAAGAGCCAAGGGCTGCTGAGCCGCGAAAGCCTTCTGCCGAGGCGGAGGAGATGCTCGAACAGGAGCCGGCCGGGCCCCCTGGCGCGAGAGGGCGGGCCGAGGTTATTGTCGGCGACCTTCAGCCTTGGGAGTATGAGCAGGACCGCCCGTACCGGCAGAAGTTTCTGGAAGACCATATACTTGCCGAGGTGGTCAGGAGAATTGAGGAAACCTGGGAAGACCCGGACCAGTGGCAGACGGTGCTCGCAGACTGTGCTCATGCGTCCAAACAAACCCACACGGTCCTATTCGCGGCGGCTGACGAAGTGGTGGCAGTTTTAGGCGGGCCGGCCCCGATGCTCCTAATCGCACCCGAAGGTATTCCGCACATCATTCCTATCCGGCAACCAGAATTCGAAATAGCAGCCGCCACGGGACTTCTGCGGGTGCTCCAGGGAGCGCAGTTGGTCTTTGCAGTGGGACGTTGCTATTCGTACTTCTTATCCGGGAACGTGGCCTTGCTCCACGCCACCCTGGTAGCAACGGACCGGCCGCCCACTGTGATGGGGATCTGTGAACAGGCCGCCAAGGAATACTTGTGGGACATAGCTGGTAGCTGGTTCGAAAGCCAGTCGAAGCCAGAACGCGAGCGGGCGGCGGGCCTGGCCCATGCCTGGCAACTGCGCTGCGAGCTATCGGCAGACCGAGCCGGTCTGCTGGCATGTGGCAACGTCGAAGCAGCATGCGATGCCATCGCGAAAATGTCCCAGCATACGGCCCAACAGGCCGCCGGGATGACGTGGCGCGCGCTGCTGGAGAAACACAAGGACAAGGACCCAGCCCAGCTTGCCGCGATACCTGTCAAGCAAGACCCGCGATACAGTGACTGTTATGCGGTCTACCGGATACGCGCCATCCGGTGGTGGGCCACCACAGACCAGTACAAAGCTCTGGCTGCCCAGTACCGGCGCGATTGAGCCGGTCGCGGCACAGCGTCGGCAATACTTTGCGACTAACCCTGCCAGGTAGAGCCCATGCCTGACGACGAAGTAAAGCTTCGCGACCGGCAGCAACACGCGCGGACTGGGCTTTTGGCAAGTTTTCTCATGGTGGCCGGCAGCGGCTACTTCGAGCTGCTGACAGGTCTCGTTCGTTCCGTCCTCGTCATGCGCCTGCTCGGCCCTACTGGCGTGGGCCTGGTAGGTATCATCCTGCTACTTGAGCGATACCTGAGCAACGTTCACTTTGGCGCCCTCCACGGGATTTCCAAGCTCTTACCCAGGGCAATTGCTGCCGAGGATGAAGCTCGTGCCCAGCAGATTGAGAACACGGGCGCAACCTGGGTGATGGCCACTGCGACATTGGGTGCGGCTGGGGTGGTGGTGGGTGCTTTGCTGTGGCCGGGCCTAGCGCTACCCACCCGGCTCGTCCTCGGCCTAGGGGCCGCCGTTTTTCTGTGCGACCAAGCCTATAACCTCTATCGCGTAGTCGGGCGGTCGTGGCAGGTGTATACCCCGCTCGTGGTGGGTTCAGTGGTCTGGACGTGTTCTCTGACGGTGCTCATGGTAGTCGGGGCCTGGGCGGCCGGGCCCGTGGGGGCTGCAATGGGCTGGCTAGTTGCAAGCTCCGTGTCCGCCTACGCGCTTCATGCCTCCGTGCGCCTGCAGCCTAAGATGTCCATGCACTGGCCAGCCTTGCGCAGCCTATTACTCGCAGGGCTGCCCCTAACAGCGATGGCCTTCGCTGACACCCTCCTGCTCACCCTTGATGCCACCATTCTCTTGCGACATGGGGCAACGGTCTTTGGCCTGTATAGCGGGATTGCCATCCAAGCGCGGCGCTACATCTTCAACCTTGTTCGGTCCCTGAGCTTTGTGCTGATGCCTCATCTGCTCGAGGAATATGGGCGGCACCGCTGCAATAAACGGCTCCGCGCAGCAGCCCTGGAACCGACCATCGCGCTGGCGATTGGAGTCCCTCTGCTGGCGGCAGTGACTGCAGTACTTCTCCCGCCAGCCGCGCGCACCCTCGTGCCAAAGTTTTCTGCGGGTGTGCCAGCCGGCCAGATAGCAGCCTTTGGGACCTGCCTCATGACGCTGCCGCTGGCGCTGAGCATATGCCTGGTGGTGCTTAATCGGGAATGGGAAGCCGTTGCGGGGCAGGTGGCCGGCGCGGCAGCCATAGCTCTTTGCGTATGGGGCCCCGCTTCACGCGGTGATCTCACGGTTACCGCCATCGCCGCGGCCTTTGGCTGCTGGGTCACGACTATCGCCATCGGGATCAATGCCCTGGCGCGGTTGGGCGAGCCGGTCCTGAAAGCCGTGCTGACCCTTGCGACGCTGCATCTGCCTCTGGCTTGGACGCTTGCTGCATGGCAGGTGGCCCATCGCCTGGCAGAATACTCGCTGCATCTTCACGCAGACACCTGGGCAGGGGCCCTGGTGCGGTTAGGCATAATGAGCATATGTCTCTCGCCTCTTGTTGCTTACGCCGCCAAACGGTTCGACGTGCGGGGGCGCACCCGGCGTGCCTTGACAGCTCTCCGCAAGCCTGCGGTGGGTGAAAGCAATGAGTAGGACCCATGGGCGAGGTCGGCTGCCCGAAGCTCCAGTCGCGGCAGTGGTCCTCGCTGCAATGATGACTGGCGCTGCTCCCGTCCTGACTAAGTTCATTCTCCGCCACCTGAACGTCGAGTCTGTGCTGATATGGCGGTATCTATTGGCGCTGTTACCAGTAGCTCTTGTCGCCGCAGTGCGCGCACCAAGAATACAACAAATGCCAATCGCTCCCCGCAAACTGTCTCTAATGTCCCACACCTCTTTGGCCGTGGTGGCTATCTTTGGCTCGGGGGCAAGCGCGTTACTGTTCACAGGATCCCTGCTTTATGCGCCAGCCGCCGTGAGTAATGCCCTTTCCAAAGCCGGGCCTCTCCTCGTTGCTTTCCTGGCTTACGTATGGCTACAGGAGCCAGTGTCGCTCGGCAGCCTCAGTATGGTGGCGGCCATGCTGCTGGCGGCCGGGCTACTGGGGGCTGGGGAATTCAGCGCCTCCACCGCGGTCTCCGGTCACGCAGCGGCTGGAGTAGGGATGGCTGTGGCGGCCGGGCTGATGCGTGCCTCGTCAGAAGTGGCAGCGAAAGCAGCCCTAGCTACCTGGCAGCCAGTGGCCGTCGCATCAGCTCGTTTCCTCGGCGGCGTAGTGTTAGCCGCAGGCGCGGCTGTTCTTCGCCGCCAGCCTCTTATTTTCCCAGAGGGCCTGGCAGAGTGGACGGCGCTATTGGCTCTCGCATCGGTGTGCACAGCTTTGCCTATCTGGTTGTACTACTCGGGCATGGCTAAGCTGCCAGTGCACCATGCTGCAGGCTTGCGAACGGCCGGGACAGCGGTAACAGCCATAGCATCATGGCTGGTTTTAGGGGAGCGGCTAGGAAGTCTGCACCTGCTCGGCCTGGGAGCCCTGCTCTTGGCAGCGTATGCAATGGCCCATATGCCGGCCGAGGGCGCGGCCCGACGTGCGCCGCTGCCACGCCTGTCGGGCAAACTGGTGAGCTTCGTTGCAGCAGTCGTGGCGGCCAGCATATTACTCGCCGGCGCGCTTCAGGCCTGCCAGCTGCACGCTCTTCTCACCCGAGAAGTCGAAGCTTCGCTGAGCCGGGCAGCCGCCCTCATCGGCCACGTCGTCAGCATACAACAGGTCCCAGCCCCAGTGCTTCGTCGCTACTTCGATTCTCTCGTGCGCGAGCAAATGAGTGGGCCGGGTTATCGGGCAGAATTCTCCTACATCATCCTGGCCGACCAAGCAGGGGTGCCTTTGGCGTGGGCGTTTCGACGAGACGACTGGCCATCTGATGCCTGTCTCTTATACACATCT
>JANZZA010000603.1 GCA_026419655.1 Armatimonadota bacterium
GGCCCGCCAGCGCAAAGCCAAGCACGTCCCATTCTTGCAGTATCTTCTCGTGGGCTGGGAAGTCCTCGACTTCGGGCGGCGTATCGGCGGTCTCCTGAGCCAGGGCCAGCCGTAAGGCCCTCTGGGGCCTGATGCGCTTGTCGGGGGCGCTGGGGGCGGCGGCGCCGGGCGCGGTGAAGGTCTCGCCGCGGGCAGGACCAGGGAAGGCGCTGCGAGCTTCGCGGCGGGAGGTGCGGCGGGCTTCGATACGGGCCTCATGTCGCGCATCAGCCTGGAGCACAGGCAGTAGCTCCGCCAGTTGCCACATCAGAGCCTTGCGGTTGGGCCATAGGCTATCCAGGGCACCGGCGAGAATCAGCCGCTCAGCCACATCCCGACGCATAGGGACGCGGGAGAGCAAATCGGCCAGGGACACAAAGGGGCCGTCTCGTCGCGCCTGCTCAATCGCCTCAAGCTCGGCCTGGCTGATTCCTTTTATCTGCTTGAGGCCCACGCGCAGCCACCCATCCCCGGCGGTATAGTCGGCGGCGCTTTCGTTTATGTCCAGCGGCAGGATTTTCACGCCCCGGCGGCGGGCCTCGACAATGAGCGTATGGGGCGGATAGAAGCCCATCGGCTGGTTATTCAGGAGTGCGGCGTAGAACTGGGCTGGGTAGTGGCGCAGAAGGTAGGATGTGCGGTAGCCGATGTCACCGAAGGCCGCCGCATGGCCCTCACAGAAGCCATAGCCAGCGAAGGCGCGGATGGCCTTGAAGGCCATCTCGGCAACCTCTCGCGATGCGCCTCTTTCCAGGGCGCGGCGGATGAAATCCTCGGCCATTTCCGCCAGGGCTTCCTGGTCGCGGTGGTGAGTCATCAGGCGGCGGAGCTGGTCAGCCTCGCCAGGCGAAAAGCCGGCAATCTCCACCGCCAGCTCGATGACCTGCTCCTGGAAGAGGACTACTCCGTAAGTGCGGCCGAGGATTCGCTCCAGGTGCGGGTCGGTGAATACGACGGGTTCTTTTCCCTGCCGGCGAGCTACGAAGGGGCCGACCATATTTGCCTGGACCGGGCCGGGGCGGATAAGGGCCACGGATGCCACAATATCTTCGTAGTTGTCGGGCTCCAGGCGCTGGTGGAGGGAGCGCTGGGCAGGGCTTTCTAGCTGAAAGGCCCCCACCGTCTCTCCGGAGCGGAGCATTTCGTAAGTGGGCGCGTCGTCGAGGGGAAGATGGTCGTAATCCACCTCCGTCCAGCGCAGGGAATCATCCACGGCGCCAAGCATCCGCAGCGCAAGCAAATCCAGCTTGAATAGGCCAAGGTCTTCGACGTCTTCCTTGTCGAAGCCCACTATACGGATGCCCTTTGCGGCCATCTGAAGAGGAGAAAGGGTCGTGAGAGGCCGGGCAGAGATGACTATGCCACCCAGGTGGGTGCCAATGTGCCTGGGAAGACCATCGAGCTGGGCAGCTAATTCCACCAGCAGGCGCAATTTATGCCACGGTATCCCGCCCGCGCGTAGCTCTGGGAAGCCCTCGATTGCCTGGGGGAGAGCGGCGGCGGAAAGGTGCGGCATGAGGGCGGCAATGCGGTCAACGAAAGGCTCCGGGATGCCGAGGACTTTAGCCGTCTCGCGCAAGGCACCCCGGGCCTGGAAACACTGGAAAGTGCATACTCCCACCACGTGCTCCGCCCCATAGCGGCGGATAACGTACTCGGTGACATCATCGCGGCGGCGGGCATCGAAGTCCACGTCAATATCGGGAAGGGCGTTCAGGCGGGAGGGGTTGATGAAACGCTCAAAGCATAGCTTTCGGCGGTAGGCGTCCACGTTGGTAATGCCCAGGGCGTAGGCCACAACGGAATCAGCACAGGAGCCGCGCCCGGCGTAGCGGATACCCTCCCGTCGCGCAAACTCAATCACGTCCCAAACGATGAGAAAATAATCCACGAAGCCCATGCGCTCGATTACTTCCAGTTCGTAGTCCAGGCGGCGGCGAAGGTCCTCGTCGAGGGAGCCATAGCGGCGCCGGGCCCCCTCATAAGCCAGCCGGCGAAG
>JANZZA010000681.1 GCA_026419655.1 Armatimonadota bacterium
AGATGTGTATAAGAGACAGACGTGTGGAAGCAAAACGACCTGGAGCAGTTTGTGACGCTGGCCTGGCCTTTCCCATGGGGCTACAGAGAAACTTTGCGCTATCCAGAAGAGCTGCCGGCTACAGTCGCCTCGCACTTTCATTTCCTTTACGACCTGGACGCCGGCCCAGACCGAGACCCAAATCTCATCGTGCAGGAGTTCGTGCGGGCGCGCTACGGCGAGCTACTGCCCGACGTGCCGCGCGTGACGGACCTTAGCTGGCTGCCAGACGCCCATCGGCCTGGAGGCTTCGGGCCGGTCCACATCGGCAAGGCTTACGCATGGGTGGAGCCTGGCACGCATAACGCTCTGTGGTGGAAGCCCGGCTCGCTGGTCTTCGGCGGCGTGGGCTGGGACAGGCCGGAGGTGGATTATATATACGCCGCCCGTGACCAGGCCTCAATAGACGCCATCCGCGATAACATCGAGTTCATGGCGCCGCGCGTGACCTGGATGACCATTGACGGGGATCGCTGCTGTGCCTGGCAGCAATGTCTTGAGGGCGAAGGGGCGGAAATGTTCGGCGAGGGAGTGCCGTCAACCCACAATGCCCAGAACTGGCAGATGGCCCTGCTCTTCCTCGACGCCTACAGAAACGACCCTGCGACCTACGGCAAGTACCTGGACATCATTGACGGCCAGCTCATGTGGAGCAAGCACTTTCTTTACACGCGAAACGATTACGCTGACGTGCCCTGTGCGCAGTTTTGCTGGAGCGCCGCACCCGTGACAGCCTACTGCCTGCGGTATTACTACACCTTCCGCAATGACCCAGCCCGCCGAGAAAAGGCTGAGCTTGCCTATCGTCTGGCGCGAAATACGATGTACCACTTCCTTCCCACCTGGCTTTGCGACAACGACGAGATGGACAACGTGGATGCCTTCAGCTTCTGCGAGCCAAACGCCGGTATTTCGTGGCTGGGCGCCGCTTGCTCCAACGAAGTCTTTTGCGTGACCTATGCAGCCATAATGACCTATCTTGCTACCGGCGACCCCTGGCTGGGCCACTACATCCGCGGCGCTTGCGACCGATGGCATGAGCTTTTCCGCGACGAGTGGTACCCCAGCGTGCGCCAGTACGGGGATGCCTTCACAGAGATATATTACCTCTACCCTGGGCGAGGGCCGGTGGGGGGACGGGTAACTTTCGGCGGGCTGTGGGGCGGTGTGGAATGGATAGCCTGGCCCATCGGCGAGGCCACCGTGCGCGTCACCTGCGGGGAGAAGGCGGCCCTGGCCTGGAATCGCGCACCGGGCTCGCCGCCCCTGAGCGTCGAGGCCGACCGCGTCGTGCGGACCGGCCCACCGGACCCCAACCGCTCCGGCTCTCACACCGACATCTCTGACTATCGCTACTACGGCGACGGCCAGTGCAGCTTCCGGCTGGTGCGCTACGGCCTCGGCCAACCAGAACCCTTTGCCGTAAATGTCACCTTCCCCATGTTCGACCTTCGCGGAAAGCCTGTCATCCTGCGGCGCAACAGCCAGGAAATCGTGCTTGAGAAGGGCCGCGACTACGAAGAGATGCCCTTCCGCTGGGACACAATCACGGTGCGCGGCTGCCGGTATGGAGACATCATCGGGATAGGCAAGATTGACGAGAGTGCTCCTGCGCTGCCCTGTGAGATACATCGCGTGCGCACGTCAGACCTCCCCAAAATGCCTGCGGGCTTTGCGGCGGCAGACCTGCGAGCCGCCGCCAACCGGCGCCTGAGCACGGACTGGGAAGACCCCGCCTCATGGGCGGGTCTTGACCCCGGTCTGCGCTATGTCTACGGCGTGCCCTTCCATATCCTGGACGCCAACCTCAACGACGCCCGCCTGGGCCTGCGCGACGGTAAGCTATCCCTGCGCCTGCAGGGGCGGCATTTCTTTGCCCTCGTGGGCGAGCTTGACCCCGACGCGAAGCTCACCCTGGCGGCTGGCGGCAAGGACGTAGACGTTGACCTGAAGCGTGGTGTGCCGGCGCTGAAAGGGTGGCCGCCGTGCTTTGAGTGGGAGCTGTTCATGGTAGAGGCCGCGCTGCCCGGCGAATTGACGACTATCTCGGCCGTCAACTGCACGCTCTTTGCAGCCACAGTGTACCAGGGCCAGGGCGAAGACCCGAGGCTGGCAGCCATCCTCAAGGCGCTGCGTGCGGCCCAGGAAGAGGCCGTCGCCCAGGCGCGGGCCATTGAAAACGTTACGAAACTGGCGCCGCTGTTCGAGAGAGCTTCCGGGCACATCGCAATACTGCCGATTCCTCAGGACAATCCTCGCAACAGCTATCTGGCTACCATCCTGCAAAGGGCCAGGCTGCTGCGTCACGTGACTTTCCTTACGCCTCAACAGCTCGTTGACCCTGATGTCTTCTCGGCTGAGCGGTTCTGGATTGCCCTCTACCTCGGCGGCGAGACTTATTATCAGTCGGTCAGCTCACCAGGAGATGGTGACCGCGCTCTGCAGCGCTACCTGGCCCAGGGCGGCACTCTTGTCGTCCTCCCGCATCAGCCCTTCCCGTTCTACTACGACGAAACGGGCAGGCCCGTGGTGAGTGCGCCCAAGTTTGGCCTGCCCATCTGTGGCTCTGGCGCGGCGGACCGGCTGGATACGCTCCAGGGCGTGGACGTGAGAGGCTGGGAGAAGGCGCCCCGTGACAGAAGGCTGACATTCATGGTCGCCAAGGGCCAGGAAGCAGTGAAATCGCTGCCAGCTTCCTTTGCCTTTCTGCTATCGGAAAAGGACCGACCCGTAGATGAGCGCTGGCGGCCTATAGTCAATGTCGTCGGCGAAGAAAATAAATACGTGCCGCTCATATCGCTGGCCGACGAGACAGGCAAATCTTATGGCGACGGGGCAGCCTATATCGAGTACCGCACGGGCGCTGTGGCCCCCGGGAAGGTACTTTACGTCTGGTCAGGTCTGCTGGCGCAGCCGCAAATGCGCGAGCCGCTGTTGCTGGATGTTCTGGGCTGGGTGCTGCAGAACACCATGGCGCCGCCAACGGCCGGGCTGTGCTACTTCACGCACAAGCCCATTACAGTAGACGGCAAGCTTGACGAGCCGGCATGGCAGGAAGTGCCGGCCTTCGAATTGCAGAAAGCTATACGGTTTGAGGGCGGCCCCAACCAGCCAACCCGCGTCAAGGCTCGCTGGGACCGGGAAAATCTCTACGTGGCCTTCGAGTGCGAGGACGCGAACATCTGGGCCACCATGGGCCGGCGCGACCAGCACCTGTGGGAAGAAGAAGTCGTTGAAGTTTTCGTTGACCACGACGGCGACGGGCGGAACTATAAAGAATTTGAGGTCAATCCCCTGAATACCGTCGTTGACCTCAACATCATCCGGCCCGGTTTTCCGGACTTTGCGCGGATGATTGGCTGGGACTCGCTTGGCTGGAAGACCGCCGTGAGCGTTGACGGCACTACGGACGACCAGAGCGACCGAGACCGTGGCTGGGTGTGCGAGATGGCTATTCCGCTGGCGGACCTGGCCCCAGCCTACGACCAGCCGCGGGTAGGCACTACGTGGCGCGTCAACTTTTATCGCATTGACCGCCCAGACGCGAAGAACCCGAATAAGGACATCCAGTTCTCGGCCTGGTCGCCAACCAGCCGGTCCTATCACGAGCCTGAGCGCTTTGGCTTTCTCACTTTTGCGGCCGATCCGTTCGAGGACGACTTTTCGCTCCACGAGACTGGGAAAGTGCCGGGTCCGCCGTGGGCTGTGGTGGGTGGGCAATGGCAGGTGACGGCGGAGGGCTTGGTGGGCCGCGATGGCGGCAACGATGCCTGGACGCCTATGGGCTTGCGTGGCGGCCTGCCCAATCTTCAAGACTATCGTCTGGCGGTCCGGTTTGAAGTGTTGGAGAGAGGGACTGACTGGCGGGACGGGCCGTGGTTCGGGGTGCGCTGCCGCGGCACAGACGGCTATTTCGTCGAGTTTACCAACCGCGAGGTTCAGGTGCACAAGAGCTGTCAGGGCCAGAGCACGAGCGACACTTCCATGCTTGCCACCTGGCCCTTCACATTGCCGGCCGGTCCCCACGAGGTGACTATAGAGGTGCGCGGCTCAGACGCGCCCGTCATCACTGTCACGCTGGACGGCCAGGTTCTCGGCACGGCCACCGACCGCGGCGCCCTGGGGCTTGGGCCGCTGTCGGCTGGCGGCATAGCTTTGTCTCCGCGGCGCTGGAGCCATAGCCGGGGGCATACTGATATCCGTTATGAGAGCATAAGAATCGAGCCACTATCGCAGTAGGGTCTCGTTTCGGGCTTTCGTACAGGGGTCTAGCGGGCGCGGCGAGAGTGCCGGGATCATGGCCTCGACGGTTTTCCATGCCCCAGTGCTGGAGGCTTTGGGATTTCTGCGTCATTTCGCAGGCCGACGGCCGGAACCAGCCTTTTCCGCAGAGGGAGGCTGGCCTGTAGCCTCACCTGTGTGGTGGAAACAACCCGGGGAAGTTCGCCAGGCGCTCCAGGCGGAGAAGTCGTGAGACGCTTCCGTTTGCCGAGCATGGTCAACGCCGTCGAAACGCAGGACAGAGGCAGCGAGAGTTTTCCTTGCCGGCACCTTTCTTTGCGGGGAGCTGGCTGACACTCGCCCCTAGCGGCTGGTGCCCGACCCCGTGGTGAGACTCGAAGACCGGAGACTCTGTCAGGGGCGCATGTGGGTGTTCTTAGGGATGGTGGTCTCGCCCCCTGGGTTGGCGGATGGCGGTCAGCCACTTTCGCGCTGCAGGCCTCAAGCTACCGACGCGCACTAAAATCTCGCCGGCTGGCGCGCTGCCCCGCGCAAAAAGCCCCGGCCTCATCCACAGTACGAGGAAGCTCCGGAAAAGGCCTGGCGGAGAGTTTTTTCACCAGGTTCCCTCCAAGGACTTTTGTGAAGGCAGGTGTTGGCTTATCCGCAGTGCATAAACTGTGGAGAGGCACGTGCCCGCCCCTTTTACCCGCGGTCGCGTCAGGGGGCCGGGAAAACGAGTTTTGCAATGGCCTGCTCCGAAAAAACCTCACGAGGGCTGCAGATTTGCCCCTTCGCGCCCTGGTGCAGAGAGAATCGTGAGAAATGGAAGAAGTCCCACACCGCAACGACACTTTGACCACACTACGCAGTGCGTGGTATATTAGCGGAGACATCGGGTGGTCCGCCGGAGGGAATAGCTATGAGGACGGTCGTGGCGGTTCTGGTTGCTGCGGGTCTGGCTGTTGCGGTGGGACATACCAATGCGGCCACGATAAACGCCGCAGCCACCGGGTTGGGTGTCCTAACTGTACCGACGGCTGTTCTGCCAGTGCTTGATGCGCTGGCGAGTGCCCCACCCAGAGGTGACACAGAGGCCTGGAGCTTCTCCAAGGTCTACCGCCGGCGCATCCCGCGGGAAATGGTGTGGTTCAACGGCCGCGAAGGAGACCTCGAGCATCATGCTATCCGCTACCGTGGCCGTGTCTACATTACTTTGACTGACCTGGTGCGAAACGTCGGCGGCTCCATAGTGTGGGGGCCGCGCGCCAGCTACGTGGTGGTCAAGCGCGCCCAACTCACAGTTCGCGTTGTTCCTGGGAGCAGCAAAGTTTTCGTCGAAGGCGAGCCCGATTCCCTCGGCGCCAAGACCTTTCGCAGGGGCGGGTTGCTTTGGGTGCCGGTGCGGCCCATGGCCGAGCTCCTTGGTTGCGTCGCCGAGTGGAACCCCGAAATGCGGCGGGTTGACGTCTTCATGTAGCGCGCCGGATAACTCGGCTGCGCAAAGATAGAGTGCGCAGGAATGTACGCCCTCGCGCACACGGGACAGGGTGCCGACCATGCCGCTCCTCAGCAAGGTGCGCCCGCCGGGGTCGTATCAGTTGTGTCCATCTGCGCCAGGTACCGCGCACGCTGCCAGGAACCAGATGCTGCTACTCCGCCAGGCTGGTGCCTTCTTGGTGCTTGTTGTCGTTCTCCTGCTTGTGCTTTTCGCGGCCGCTCCACGAGTTGATGGTCGCCCCGTGCGCCCGGGCCTACGGGTCACCGAGGCTGTGAGACTCGTCGGTGCACCGCGCGCACGGCCAGGTGACCTTCTTGACGTAACCGGGAGAGTGCTCAAGCCTGGCGGCGGTGAGCAGCCGCGCTTGTTTCTTGCGGGCGCCCTAGTGCCTGCGGATTACGTTCTCCGCTGGCGCGACCGAATACAGGTGCGCCCTGGCAGGGACCTTCGTGAGCCGGCGATGGATGTCGTGACGTGCAGCAGGACTGCGTCCGGCGGCGTGATTGTGGCCCGGCATGTGGAGGGCAAAGTAAGCGGCCGGCAAGCAGCCGTAGAGCGCATGGCCATCGCTGCACCAAAACGCGTCCGGATTGCTCTCACTTTCGATGACGGCCCCAATCCTGTATGGACGCCGCAGGTGCTGGATGTTCTCGCCAAATACAGGGCCAAAGCAAGCTTCTTCGTTTTGGGCCAATGTGCCGTCCGATGGCCTGAGCTGGTGCGCCGGCAGGTCGCTGAAGGCCACGAAATATGCCTGCACAGCTATAGCCACGCTCGCTTCACGCAGTTGCCTGCTTCGCGGGTCACTCTGGAACTGGCGCGAAACCTAAGGGCCCTGTCCGACTTGGCCGTGGGCCCGATACGGTGGTTCAGACCGCCCTATGGCGTCGTCAACGCCAGGGTCAGAGAGCAAGTCGCGGCCATGGGCTACCGGACGGTGTTGTGGGACGTGGACACAAGGGACTGGCGCCGGCCACCGGCTGAGGTTATTGCCGCTCGCATCCTGGCTGGGGCACACGACGGGGCCGTGATCCTCATGCACGACGGCGGCGGCGATCGCAGCCGGACGGTGGCAGCTCTGGCCCTGGCTCTCCCCAGGCTCAAGGCCAGGGGAGTGGAGATGCTGACGCTCTCCCAGGTTCGACGTTTTGCCCCGGCGCCGCCGTCCGAAGTGGTGGTTGCCGAAGCTCACGGACAGACATCCTTTTCGGTAACAACTGTAAAGGTTCTGGTGGACGGCCGACTGGTGGAGCCGCGGCCTCTCGCGGCCCGGCATGAAGGGCAGTTGCTAGTCGCAGCGCGGCCGGTACTTGCGGCCCTGGGCATGCCCGCAAGCTGGGATGAGGCCGCTCAGGCTCTTTGTGTAGAGACTCCGCGGGGCCAGGCTATTCTGCGGGCGGGCAGCCGCCGTTTCACTCTCGCCGACCGCGACCTGCTGTTGAGTGCTCCCGTTTTTCGCTTTGAGGGTCAGGTGCTGGCGCCGGCCAGCCTCCTGGCCAAGCTTACCAACACCATCCTCACCGTTAGCCCCGACGGCACCACAGCCAGGTTCGACACCGTTTCGCGCCCCTTCAGCCCAGAGCCGCCGCAGCGCGGTGCCGGTACGAGCTTCCGTCCAGCCTGGGTTGTGCCTGCCTACGCAGCCATTGCGCACGAGATGCACTAGCCTTGTGAAGTATTGGGTTTTCTCAAGATTTTGTTTCAGTCAGGAAAGAGTCGGCCGGGAAAAATCACCTCGGAGACTGTTGCAAAATCCGGAGTCGGCTTACCTAGACCGAGTAAACTGCACAACGCTGTACGGCTGACCCTTTACCCGCGATTTCCTGTGGCGGCCGGGAAAAGGACTTTTGCAAGAGCCTCCTTAGAACACCGAATACTCCCTCCTGGCCTCGCCTTTTCTTGCAAGAGCCCTTTTTGCATGGCACAATGACTCATGGCGATGGAGTTCGCCGCGGCGGCTGGGGAGGCCGCCGAAACGGTCGCTGTGACTGATGACTCCTACTGTGATTGTTGCAAAACTGTCATTTCGTGAATGAGCCGTGCCCACGCAATATAACCTGACGGTGCAGACCTGCGCCGCATGCGCACGGGCAGGTACGCGGAACGGAGTTTTGCAACAATCATCTACTGGTCTGCGGGCAAGTAGGAGTTTTTTCTTTTGCTCCTGAGGGTGCGGCTCCGGCCGCGCGCAAACGGTAGCTGTCCTCCTCCTGGCCCAAGGCCTCGCTTCTCCTTACCGAATGGAGTGCAATGGCATGGAACAGCAATGGACCCTGGCTGCTGCATGGGTTGGATTGGCCCTCGCAGCGAGTCTCATCAGCATGCGAACGGGTCTGTCCGTTGCCCTGGTGGAGATACTGGTGGGAGTGGTGGCCGGCAACTTATTGCACTTAGGCTCGACGGAGTGGACGACCTTTCTGGCCGGCTTTGGCAGCATTCTTCTTACCTTTCTCGCCGGGGCTGAGGTCGAGCCGAACGTGCTGCGCAAGCATTTCAGGGAAAGCATTGGCCTGGGTGTGGTTGGTTTTCTGGCGCCCTTCCTGGGCGTGGCTGCCCTTTGCTATTACGGTGCAGGCTGGACACGGGACGCGGCTATTATCGGCGGCATAGCTCTGTCAACAACTTCCGTGGCCGTCGTTTATGCCGTCATGGTGGAAACCCAGCTCAACCGTACGGCTTTCGGTAAGGTCTTGCTGGCAGCCTGCTTCGTCAACGACCTCGGCACCGTTCTTGCGCTGGGCATTTTCTTTGCAAGCTTTAACTCGTGGCTCCTAATCTTCGCAGCGGCCTCCGTTGGGGCGCTGGTTTTGTTGCCGCCAGCTTTCAGATACGTTCTGTCCCGCTTCGGCACTCACGTTTCCGAGCCGGGCATTAAACTCCTCTTTCTCATGCTTTTCGGGCTGGGCGGGCTGGCAGCCAGGGCCAACAGTGAGGCAGTCCTCCCGGCGTATCTTTTGGGAGTAGCCGTGGCGCAGATTTTCGCCAACGAGAGGGAGCTTGTGCGCCGCCTGCGCACCACGGTGTTCGCATTTCTCACGCCCTTTTACTTCCTCAGGGCCGGAGCACTGGTTTCTCTGCCAGCCCTTTGGTCGGGCGCGGGAGCGGTTGCAGTCTTGCTTTCGGCTAAGATGGGGTCCAAGATACTGGGCATCTACCCGCTCACCAGGCTGTTCCGTTTCAGCACCCGAAAGGCCTGGTATACGACCTTGCTTATGTGCACAGGGCTGACCTTCGGTACCATCTCAGCTATGTTCGGATACAACCATGGGATAATTAGCCGGGGGCAATATAGCCTACTGGTGGCAGCAGTAATAGCCAGTGCCGTGGTCCCCACTGTCATGGCCCAGGCCTGGGCACGGCCCACCGCCCGGGACGCCGAGTACGTTGGAGCATCACCGGTACACATGGGCGCAGTCGTGAAACCAGAGGAGGAATGAGGATGTTTCACAAAATCCTGGTGGCCTACGATGGCTCTGAGGGAGCAAGGAAAGCTCTGGACGTGGCGATTTCCCTTGCCAGAGCCTGTGGCGCCGAGCTGCACTCGATCTCTGTTGAAGAAGGGCTGCCGCGCTACGCCGGTACGGTGGGAGAGATTGAGGAAGTCAAACTCCAGCTCAACGGCGCGATGAAGAAGCTGACCGAACAAGCCGCGGCCCGCGCCCGCGAATACGGCGTGGAACTTTTCACTCACGTGGTCCCCGGCCATGAAGTCGAAGTGATAGTAACCATGTGCAAAGAACAGGGCTTCGATCTTCTAGTCGTGGGCTTCATGGGCCACTCGGCCATCTTCGGACGCATATGGGGCAGTACGAGCCAGAATCTGGCCCGTCTCGCGCCCTGCAGCGTGCTGATCGTGAAGTAGATGCCTGGCCGTCTCCTCCGCTTTGCGATACCAGCACCCCCGGCAAGACCCCAAGGGCCTAGAACATCAGCAAGTGGCCCTTGTTGCCAGGCGGCTGAGTTGTCAGCGGCGAACCCCAGCGGTCGGGCGTACGGTATCCTGTTGGTGACTGTTGCAAAAGATAAAGGTGGTTTTGGCCTATGCAGAGTGAAGAATGTGTACAATGCCATCCGCCCCATTTTTTACCCATGGTCGCATCTGAGAGTCGGTGGGGCCATTTTTGCAACGGTCTCCCTTGCGGAGTGTTGCAAAAGCTGGTGTTGGCTTGTCCAGGGTGGGGAGAATGTACAAAGCGGTCCAGCCGACCTTTTGCCTGCAATTGCGTCCGGGGGCCGGGAAAGCGATTTTTGCAACCATCTAATTTTGCAGCAATGCCTTCCGAGGTTTACCACTTTTCAACGCTAGCGAAGAGCCAAGCTGTTTCCTGTGGCGAAAAGGTAGGGGAGTCACCGCGAAGGAGACAGCAAGCAATGCAGGACGGGCTAGGGTGGACCATACACCCCGCCGCACTTGCGCACGTGCCGCCGGTGCCCTATAGTATGGGCCGCTGAGCCCCAAGCTTCCCAAAAGCCCGGGAGGGTTTCCAATGGCGGCTGTACGCTGCGCCAATTACGAAATTAACGCTCAAATGTGCCCGTGCACCGAGAAAAGCTGCCCTAACTGGGCTATCTGCTGCCAGTGCGTCGCCAACCACAAGGGCAACAAGACCTGGCCCTATACCGCCTGCATGAGAGGCGTCCGCCGGCCTCAGGCCACCATCTCTCTGGCCGGCTCCGTTGAAGCCTGCACAAACCGCGAGCGCAATCTAGAAATGTGCGTGTGCACGTATGACCCCTGCCAGCGCCGCGGGGTGTGCTGTGAGTGCATCCGCAACCACTGGAGCACCGACGGCAGCGACCGTACCGCCTGCTTCCGTTCCTGAGCCTCGGCAGGCGTCAGGTATCCTGCGGGGCGCCGCCGCTTGCGGGCTTGCGTAGCTGCAACATGCTGGGCGCCGGCTTCCGGGCCAATAGGGTGCACACTGTACCACGGCATATATGCAGGTAACCGCATCAGTTTAGACACTTTGGCAGCGGTTTGCTCCGTTTGCGCTCCTGGGCATTTCGCAGCCCCTGACATAACCTGTATCGGCGCCGTAAATCGGAGCCGCCCGTGTACTACTCCCGCTGGGCCACCCGCTTGGGATGTTCTCCTACGCGCGCGTCTGTCACGATTCCCCACTGCCTTGCTGAAGCCCCACGGGTGAAATATTAACAAGGGCAATTGTAGCGAAGATAGCATCCACAAGTGCGCTGATGCACGGACGGGAGTATTCGGTTTTCTAAGGAGACCGTTGCAAAAGTCACTTTTCCGGTCTCCAGAAGACATCACAGGCAAAAGGTCGGGCGCACAGCGTGTACAATCTCCTTATTCTGGATGAGGCAACACCGGCTCTTGCAACAGCTCCCTAAGGATGACTGTTGCAAAAGTCTCTGTAGCGCCTGGGAGAGACGCTGCGAGGCAAAAGGTGAGACACACAAGCTTATACACTTTTGTGGCCCTGTATAAGCCAACACCGGGCTATTTGACAAAACACCAGGGTGATTCCCCGGGCCTTACTATTTCCAGCATGAAACAAAATCCTGAGTAAACTGAATACTCCCTGCATGGACCCCTCGGAGTTGCTCCCAAGGCTTGTACGCCTGGCGAATTACGCGGGGCACAGCGGGGTTCTGCAACAATCACCAAGGGTTTAGGCCTTAAGCGCAGAAACTGGCACCATATGCAGGACACTTCGTGCGCCGGGGCCATTAGCGTGTTTGACATTCCTGTCCGACATGGTATAATTTACATGCTCTAGCATACTCGTGTGGACTGGGGGTAGAAACATGGCCGAGGGAATAAGTGGCCACATGTTCTTTGGCGCGGTGACTGTCGGCGAGCGGGGCCAAATCGTGATACCCGCTGAAGCCCGCCGCACTCTCGACATCCGGCCCGGCGAGAAGCTCCTCGTTTTCGCGCCACCAGGCCACAAGGGGCTCATGGTGGTCAAAGTCGAGGACATCCTGCGGTTCACCGAGAGCCTGCGGGAGTTCCTGTCGGCAGTGGAAAAACAGGAGACAAGCGAGGAGTCAGTCGGGGACGAGGAGGAATAACCATGCGCGCAGGGCTTGCAGTATGCGCGGCGGTGCTAATGTGTTTTCCCGCGGCCGGTCAAAATGCCCCCGCCAGGCCGCCTGGAAAGGACGCGCGGCCGCCGGGCAGCCAGACCCTGGCGCTGCCAAGTGGCGACCAGCCAGCCCAGGAAGCCATGTTGCTGACAATAGACGAGGCCGTGGCGCTGGCGCTTCGTCAGAACCGGAACGTATTGCAGGCAGAGGAAGCGGTGGCCGCTGCGCGGGCCGCTCTCGACCAGGCCCGCGCCCTGCAAGGCTGGACGCTTGCCGGAAGCGCGAGAGTGGCCGCCATGGGGCCGACATCTTCCTTCCGCATGCAGTTGCCCACGGGCGCGCCCATAGAAATAACCCTCACGCCCAACACGGCCTGGCAACTGGGCCTTACGGCCACGCAGCCCTTGTATCATGGCGGCAAGCTTTACCTCCAGGAACTGATGGCCCGCTTGGGCCTGGACCGGGCAACGCTTGAGCGCGACGCCACCGCCCGGCAAGTGGCCCGAGACGTGCGCCAGCTATTCCTCACGGTCGTCCAGGCCCAGCAGCTTGAGCAGGTTGCAGCCGAGAACGTCTCGCGTGCAGCGCGCCATCTTCAGGACGCCCGGGCGCGGGTAGAGGCCGGCGTGGCCCCCGGCTTTGACGTAGTTCAGGCGGAGGCTCAGGTGGCTAACGCCAACGACGGCTTGGTCGCGGCCCGCGCGGCAGTCGAGAAAGCTCTCGGCGCCCTCAAGACGCTCCTTGCAGTGGATGTCCTGAAACCCGTCCGGCTACAGCCGCCCTCTGCCGAGGAATATATCGAAGTAGACGAAGCCGGGGCCATCAGGGCAGCTCTCGCCCACCGGCCGGAGCTGGCCGCCATAGAGAGGGCCGTGCGCATGGCCGAGACCTCCGTGCGTCTGGCGCAAGCCACCTCTAAGCCCAGTATTGACCTCTTTGCCCAATATCAGAAGCAGTCCACGGAGGGTTTCGGCGGTCACGACTGGAACTGGACGCTGGGCGTCCAGGCCTCTAAGCTCATCTTCGACCACGGCCTCACGCGGGCATCCGTCCAGCAAGCCGAGGCAGAGCTGCGCCGCGTCCGGGAAATGCAACGCCAGGCCCAGGAGGCCGTGGCTCTTGAGGTCTACCAGGCCTGTGTGAGCTTGCGCGAGGCCGGGGAGAAAATTGCTGCCGCCGAGAAGGGCGTGCTACAGGCTGAAGAGGCCATGCGCATCGCTGACCTGCGCTACCAGGAGGGCGTCTCGACGCCTGTGGAAGTCACCGACGCCCGCACAGCCCTAGTTTCCGCCCGCGCCAACCTGGTCAACGCCCGTTTTGCCTACGAGCAGGCAAAAATCGCTCTGCAGTACGCTATCGGCATGCCCCTGGAGGAGTTCCTGCAGGGGCGTGGAGAAGCTGGCCCAGCGGTGGAGCAGGGTGAGGCAGCTCCAGCGGGCGCTGAGGACGTAGCGACGGCCCGCGAGGCTCCTAAACCAGCCCCAGATGCGCCCCAGCGCCGACCTTCAGCGCACTTTCAGCAGCCCCAAGAGCATTCCCTAGCAGCGGGCGGCGAAGCGACTGATGCTCAGGCTCTGCGACGCTACGTAACCGCATCGTCTGTACGTGCGAGATAGGAGTGGTGCCCCATGCGCAAACTCATAGCCCTCGCAATACTCGTACTGCTAGCCGTGGCCGGATTTCTATTCTCAGCAACGGTGGCGGGCCGTCGCCAGGCCAAGCTGGATGCCCAGCAGGAAGAAATCGTAGTGCCAGTGCGGGTCATGGAAGCAGCCTTGGGCACCGTGGAGAGTAGCTTTACCGTGGACGGAACGGTTCAAGCGGTCAATGAGGTGGGTGTGTACTCAAAGGTGCCAGGCAAGATCGTGCGGCTGCGGTACGACGAGGGGGACTGGGTGGAGCGCGGAGCTTTGGTGGCGGAGCTTGACCGCACAGAGCTTGTGGCGCAGGTGGCAATGGCAGAAGCGGCGCTCAAGGCAGCCCGGGTGCGGGCCTCCCAGGCGCGGCATGGGCACAGACTCCAGGTGGCGAGCACGAGCGTGGGCGTGGAGGAAGCCGAAGCAGCCCTGCGAGCAGCGCGGGCGCGGCTGGCACAAGCTGAAGCCACTACCACACTCACTGGAGAAGACGTCACCACCAGTGTCACGGCGGCCGAGGAAACTGTGAGAATGGCCCAGGCCCGCCTTGACGCGCTCCGTGCCGGCGCCCGCCCCCAGGAGCGGTCCATCGCTCGCGAAGCCGTAAATCAGGCTAAGGCCAACCTTGATACCGCAGCCAAGAACCTGGACCGCGCCCGCCGGCTTCTCGAAGCCCAGGCCATTTCCCAACAGCAATTCGACGCTGCCAAGCTGCAGTACGATATAGCTCTGGCCAGCTATCAGCAGGCCCAGCAGCAAGCCGACCTGACCGAGGAAGGCCCCCGGGCTGAAGAAATCCGGGCTGCAGAGGCTCAGCTTGAGCAGGCCAAGGCCAACCTGGCCAAGGCCAAGGCCATGCAACTACAGGTGGATGTTAGGCGGCGAGACATCGAGGCCGCCCGCGAAGCCGTCCGCCAGGCGGAAGCTGCCCTGCGCATGGCCCGCACTTCCAGCATCCGCGACACCATCTCGGCCGGGGACATAAAGGCCGCCGATGCCGCCGTGGCCCAGGCCGCTGCGAATCTCCAGTATGCGCGCGCCAATGTTGCCAACACCTACATTTATGCTCCGGCGTCGGGCTATGTGGTGCGCCGGAACATCCGCCCCGGCGAGATGGCAAGCCCTTCCTTCCCCATCCTCAACCTTGTTGATAATCGAGAGGTAAAGGTGCTTTGCGCACTCAGCGAGGAGCGGAGGCGACTGGTGAGTGTAGGCCAGGAGGTCACCTTCACCGTGGACGCTCTTCCTGGGAAAGTTTTCCATGGGCGCGTGTACAACATCTCCGCAGCGGCCAGTCCTGAGTCTCGCGCTTTCCAAATGGAAATCCGCCTGCCCAATCCCGGCCAGCTTCTAAAATCCGGGATGTTCGCCCGCGTGAAAGTCACCGTGCAACGCCAGTCAAGCGTGGTGGTGATTCCTTACGACGCTGTGGTCACAGCGGGCCAGGAAAAGGTGGTATTTGTCGCTGAAGGGTCCGTGGCGCGGTCTCGACCGGTGCAACTGGGCTTGCGCGAGGCTGACAAGGTAGCCATTCTGCGTGGTCTTGCCCCCGGCGAGCTGGTGGTCGTCCAAGGCCAAAACGAACTTAAGGACGGCCAGAAGGTCTCGGCCGAGCGAGTGCGGGGGGATGCTTCGTGAGCATAGCCCGCTTCTCCGTCCACCGGCCGGTCACCGTTCTCATGGGCATGCTGGCCGTGCTCGTGCTGGGTGTCATGTCCTGGACCCAACTGAAAATGGACCTCTTGCCTGACATTTCTTTCCCTGTCATCGCCGTGGTCACGGTTTATCCTGGTGCCGGCCCGCAAGAAGTCGAGGAGTACGTCACCAAGCCTATCGAAAACCAGTGTGGGCTGGTGAAAAACCTCAAACACCTCAGCTCCACTTCCCAGGAAGGCGTGTCGGTGGTCCTAGAGGAGTTCGAATGGGGCACCGATATGGACTTTGCTTCCTTCGACACGCGCGAAAAAGTAGACCAGGTTATTGACAGCTTACCCGATGACGCTCACCGACCCTATATCGTCAAATTCGACCCAAGCACAATAATGCCCGTCATGACGCTCAACGTCACCGGAATGGACGACCAGCGGGCCCTGCGCAAGTTCACCGACGACGTCATCAAGCGAGAGCTGGAGAAGGTCAACGGCGTAGCTGCGGTGGACGTTTATGGGGGACTGGAGCGCGAAATCCAGGTGCTTGTAGACCGGGACCGCCTGGCTGCATATGGGCTGTCCGTGCAGCAAATCGAGCAGGCCATCAAGGCCGAAAACCTAAACATCCCCGGCGGTCATATCGCGCTAGGCCAGCGAGAATTCACCGTCCGCACCCTTGGCGAATTCCGCAGGCCTGAGGAAATCGAGCACATCACCGTGGCCGTTAAGGACGGGGTGCCCATCCGCCTGGCCGATGTGGCCACCGTCCGCGACACGCACAAGGAAATCCGCCAGTACTCCCGCCTCAATACCAAGCCAGCCATCACCCTAATCGTGCGCAAGGAATCCGAGGCTAATGCGGTTGAGCTAGCGCGGGCCATGCGCAAGGCCGTCGCAGACCTCAACCAGCGCCTGCCGGGCCAGGTGAGGGTGACCATTAGCTGGGCCAGCGCGGACTACATCGAGCGTGCCCTGCACAACATGTACGGCGTGGCCGAGGAAGGTGCCATCCTCGCCGTCGTTATCATCTTTCTTTTCCTCAGCTCCCTGCGGTCTACTCTGGTCATTGCCACGTCTATCCCCCTGTCCATCATGGCCACGGCCATCCTCATGCGTTTCAACGACATGACGCTCAATGTAGTCACCATGGGCGGGCTTACCCTGGCTATCGGGCGGATTGTGGACGACTCCATCGTTGTGCTGGAAAACGTCTTTCGCCACGTGGAGGAAGGTGAGCCGCCTATCCGGGCAGCAGTGCGGGGGGCAGGCGAGGTGGGCGTGGCTATCATTGCGGCTACCTTGACGACCGTCTGCGTATTCTTCCCCATCGCGCTGGTAGGCGGCCTGGTGGGCGAGATATTCACGCCCATGTCCATTACGGTTACGGTAGCGCTAATGTCTTCGCTAGCCGTGGCCCTCACGGTCATTCCCATGCTGTCGGCCCGGCTTCTGCGGCCGGCGGCCGAGCGGGGCGGGACGCACTCTTTGTTGCGGCCCGTGGAACAAGCCCTGCAGGCGTGGGAGCGGGCCTACCGGCGGGTCGAACATGCCTACGGCAATGCCATAGACTGGTGCCTGCGCAACCGCGCCCTCGTCTTGGGGCTGGCTGGGGGCATATTCCTTTTCAGCCTTTCCCTCACGCGCCTCGTGGGCGCCGAGTTCTTCCCCCACACCGACCGCGGCGAGTTCACCATGACTCTGCGCATGCCGGTGGGCACGAACGTGGAACAAACCAACCAGGCCGCTTTGTTTATTGAGCGCACAATGGTTGCCGTGCCGGAAATCGAGCTTGTTAGCTCCACCGTTGGCGAGTCAGCAGGCGCCATGAGCACTACCACCATCAGGGAAGCTTCCTTCCAAGTTAAGCTCAAGCCCGCCCGCGAGCGCACCCGCACCACCGATGACGTTCTGAAGGAGCTGCGCGAAAAATTCTCCAAGATCCCGGGCGCGGAAATATCCTTCCAGACGGGCATGGCCCGCGGTGGCGACGCCCCGATTGTCATTACCATCTACGGCGACGAGCTCGAAGAGCTGGCTCGCATCGGTGAAGAGGCCCTGGAGAAGCTCAAGAAAATTCCCGGCTTCGTAGACCTGCGGCTTAACTGGCAGCGGGGTGCGCCAGAATATCAGGTCGTCATAGACCGCCAGAAGGCCGGCATCTACGGACTTACTACCTTCCAGATAGCCGGCGCCATCCGCTCC
>JANZZA010000731.1 GCA_026419655.1 Armatimonadota bacterium
GGAGCTGCGCTTGCCGGACGAGGTGCGAGCGGCCATGAGCCGAGCCATGCAGGGGTTGACCGCAGGCGCGGGCGACCTGTCGCAGTGGGTTGGCTGGCTTGCGCCAATTCTTCCCGAGGGGCCAGTCGCACCGGGGGCCACCTGGGAGCTAACCACGCCCCTGGCAGGGCTTGCAGGCATACAAGCTTTGCCGCAGATTACCACCGTTTACTCCTACGAGGGTATGGAAGAAATAAACGGGGTCCCTTGCCACAAGATAACGGCTAAATCCTCAGCCGCTGACATTGATCTCACTTTACCGGCAGCCTGGGGCATGGGCGTGGAGACCAGACTCGAGGGCTTCTCCTTCGATAGCCACCTCACTTCGTACCTGTCATCAACGGACACTCAGCTCCTGTTGCTTAAAGGCGCAGTCACCCAGGCTGGGACAATCCATGCCAAGGGTACGTTGCAGCAGGGCGGACAGCAAATACCCGTAGACCAGACGGTCAGGATGGATTGCCTCGCCGTCAGCATCGAGGCCAGGAGGGACTAGAGCAGCTTTTCTGTGGAGACTGTCACGCGGCCACAGTGATTGGGCTATGCGAGGGCAGCTTGACATATTGGGGCTCTGCTGAAAGCGTGCTGCATAGGGAGTTTCCGTAACTAGCGCACTTGGGAACTGTAGGGAAGGGTTGTTCGTCAGAGACTGTTGCACAGTTGGCTTTTCCGGCTGCGCAAAGGAGTCGCGGGTACAAGGTCGGTTGCACAGCCTTGTGCACTTTCCTGGGTCCAGTTAGGCCGACACCAGGTTTTGCAACAGTCACCGTCAGGAAAGATTTGCCAGAGCGCCTAGAGATTGTCCTGAAGTCAGCAATGTTGGGGAGCGGCAAGCCATGGGTGGGGGCAAGGCTTGTGATGACAGGCTTGGGGATTGGCGCCGGGTATTATGCGCGCTGCTGTTGGCCGTTGTGCTGGTAGCGCTGTGGAATGCGGTTTTCGTCGTCACCGGCCTGGTTGAGCAACCGCCGGCGCCGCCGAAGGTAGCTCGTCCGCCGGCCATGGTGCTCCCGCAGGCTGACACCGGGTGGGTTAATCTGGACGCCTGGCGGCGTACTCACCCAAGTTGGACCCCCCAGCCGTGAGGAGCACGTGGCTTTGCCGCCTCATGGCCTCCGCCGTGGTGGTGAGATAGCGCATGGCTGACGCCCAGGTAGTGATAGTTGGCGCCGGGCTTGCGGGTAGCGAAGCGGCCTGGCAGGTGGCCAGCCGGGGCGTGCGGGTGCGGCTTTACGAGATGCGGCCCGTCAAAATGACGGAGGCCCATACCACGGACCTTTTCGCCGAGCTGGTCTGCTCCAACTCGCTGAAAGCTCAGTCGCTGGACACCGGGCCGGGCTTGCTCAAAGAGGAGCTGCGCCGCTTGGGTTCCCTGCTGCTGCACGTCGCGGCGCACACGCAGGTCCCCGCTGGCCAGGCCTTGGCTGTTGACCGCGAGCGTTTCGCACGAGCCATTACCGATATAATTCTTGGCCATCCCAATATCGAGGTCGTGCGCGAGGAAGTTACAGCCATTCCGCCGGACACCATTGTCATCATTGCCACCGGGCCACTAACCAGCCAGCCTCTGGCCCGGGATTTGTTTAAGCTGACGGGCGAAAACTACCTTTTCTTCTACGATGCCATTGCGCCCATCGTTGACGCCGAAACCATTGACTATGACAAGACCTTCTTTGCCTCCCGCTACGGCAAAGGTGGAGAAGACGACTACCTTAATTGTCCGCTTAACGAGGAGGAGTATCGTGCTTTTGAGGAAGCGCTCCTCAAGGCGGAAGTCAGTCTTCACGCCGACGTCAGCCCTAAGGAACTTTTCGAGGGTTGTTTGCCCATCGAGGTCATCGCCCGGCGCGGCAGGGACGCCCTGCGCTTTGGGCCGATGAAACCCGTGGGGCTTATTGACCCTCGCACCAGACGCCAGCCTTACGCCGTTGTCCAGCTCCGGCCCGAAAACCTCGAGCGCACCATGTACAACCTGGTGGGCTTTCAGACCTCTCTCAAGTACGGCGAGCAGGAGAGAGTTTTTCGGATGATACCGGCCCTGGCGCAAGCAGAATTTCTTCGCTACGGTCAGGTCCACCGCAATACTTACATAAACGCCCCAGTCCTGCTCCTGCCTACGTTTCAGTCGAGGGCCCGGCCCGGACTATTTTTCGCTGGTCAGATAACGGGCGTGGAGGGTTACGTGCCTTCTACCGGCTCCGGTCTGCTTGCAGGTCTAAATGCAGCCCGCCTTGCTCTTGGCCAGGAGCCACTGGTTCTTCCCAGAGACACGATGTTGGGTGCCTTGGCGCACTACATCACTCACGCCAATCCGGACAATTTCCAGCCCATGAACGCCAACTTCGGAATTCTGCCGCCCCCCGAGAACGTGCCGAAGAAGCAAAAGCGCATGGTTATGGCCCAGCGTGCCGTCCAATCCCTGGAGACCTTCCTGGCTGAGCACGGTATCGAGCCGCCGCCCTTGCCCCGCTTAACCTCTTGACCCTGGCGGGTTTTGATAAGCATTGGTAAACTTATCCCCGAGAATGCTGAGCGCAGCTCCCTTGGCAGCACCGGAGGCAGTTCAGGAGGCGGCCGGAGATGTCCCACGCGGCTCTTGACGATTTCCTGCGCTACTTGACAACCGTGCGCGGGCTTAGTAGCCGCACTGCGGAGGCATATGCTGCGGACGTTCAGCAATTTGCTGATTTTCTGGCAAAACACCTTGGCGCAGACGCGGCCTTTAACTGGGAAAAAGTGGATTATCGCATAGTTCGCCGCTGGGTGGCCCATCTGCGCCAGGCTCGCTATTCTCAGGCGTCGGTTGCCCGAAAGCTGGCGTCCCTGCGAAGCTTCTTTCGCTTCCTCGTGGCTGAGGATCTTCTAGACCACAACCCGGCCGCCCTGGTGGGTATGCCCGCTCAACGTCGCCGCCTGCCCGAAGTTCTCTATCAGAAGGAGATCGAGGAGCTCCTTGCCACAGCCGGCGGTTTCGGGCCGTTTGACCTTCGCGACCGAGCCATTCTGGAGTTTCTATATGCTACCGGCGTGCGTTTATCAGAGCTGGTGGCGTTGAATGTCGAGGATCTGGACCTGGCGTCGCGGACGGCCCGCGTGCGCGGAAAGGGGCGCAAGGAGCGGGTTGTTCTGTTTGGGGTGCCGGCAATGGAAGCGCTGAAGGAGTATCTGCAGCACGGACGCCCGCATTTTCTCGGCCAGGCTCCCACGGCGGCTCACCAGCGGGCGGTATTTCTTAACTGCCGGGGTGGGCGCCTGTCCACTCGCGGCGTGCAGCGGATGCTTTACAGGCGCGTCCTGCAGGCTGGTCTCGGGCAGCGCACCAGCCCGCACGTGCTCCGCCATACCTTCGCCACCCACCTCCTCGACGGCGGTGCTGACCTGCGAGCAATTCAGGAGCTGCTCGGCCATTCCAGCCTGGCTACAACCCAGGTTTACACTCATGTCAGCACGGAACGGCTCCGGCAGGCTTATCAGGCCGCCCACCCGCTGGCTGCAAGGCCGCAGAGGTCGGTTAACGCGCCGGATGCCATGACCCGTGCGGGTGATAGGCTGGCGGCCGCTGGTGCGCCGGCGGCAGATAGGGCAAGCGCGGGCGACGTCTAGCCGGGGAGCGACGAGACATGAGCTTGGCACAGGATAAATGGCATGGCACAACGATACTGGTGGTGAAGCGCGACGGCGTCACGGCCATGGGCGGCGACGGTCAGATAACTTTGGGCAACGTGGCGCTCAAGCACGGGGCGCAGAAAATCCGCACGATGCGCGACGGTCAGGTGCTGGCGGGTTATGCTGGCGCCGCTGCTGACGCGATGGCGCTTTTCGAGCGCCTGGAAGGTAAGCTGGAGGAGTACGCAGGCAACCTCCAGCGGGCCGCAGTTGAGCTTGTAAAGCTCTGGCGGACAGACCGCGTGCTGCGGCGGCTGGAAGCCATGCTCGTGGTGGCTGACCGCGACACAATATTGCTTATCTCGGGCGCAGGAGAGCTCATTCGGCCGGACGACCCCGTTCTCGGCATTGGCTCTGGCGGCCCGTACGCTGAGGCTGCCGCCCGCGCTCTAATAGTCCACAGCGGCATGTCAGCCCCCGAAATCTGTCGCGCCGCTCTCGAGATCGCTGCCCGGCTGTGCATCTACACCAATGACAACATTACCGTCCAGACCCTGGAGTGATACCATGGCAGAGCAAAGTTTGAATCTGCAAGCATTGCTGGAAGCCAACCGGCGGCGCCAAGGCCGCCCGCCTGAAGAAGAGCTGACTCCCCGCCAGATAGTCGAGGAGCTTGACCGCTACATTATCGGACAGGATGAAGCCAAGCGGGCTGTGGCTATTGCTTTGCGCAATCGGGTGCGGAGGCGAAAAGTGCCCGAGGAGTTGCGGGACGAAATAACGCCCAAGAACATTCTCATGATTGGCCCGACAGGGGTGGGCAAGACCGAGATTGCCCGCCGCCTGGCCCGCCTGGCCCAGGCGCCCTTCATCAAGGTCGAGGCCACAAAGTTCACGGAAGTTGGCTACGTGGGCCGGGATGTGGATAGCATTATCCGCGACCTGGTGGAGAGTGCCTACAACACGGTTCGTGAAGAGGCTACTCAGGCGGTGTGGGCTACGGCCATGGCGCGGGCGGAGGACCGTCTGGCCGGGCTGCTGGCTGGCGAGCCACCTGACCAGCCGCCGTCACCCCTGAGCCAGTTGTTTGGTGTGCCGTCATCTGGGCATGACACCGAAGCGCGAGAACAGGCCCGTCGTGATTACTCGCAGCGTCGGGCAAGCATCCGAGCGGACTTGGCCGCCGGAAGACTTGAAGACGAAGAGGTGCAAATCGAGGTTGAGGAACCAGCCGTCCACAACCTGCAAATCTTCTCTGCTGCCGGCCTCGAGGAAATGGGCATCAACATGCAGGATATGCTGGGCAGCCTCTTTCCCGGGCGACGAAGGAGCCGCCGCATGAAGGTCTCTGAGGCCCGGCGAGTGCTGGCACGCGAAGAGGCAGACAAGCTTCTGGATACCCACGAAATCGCCGCTGAGGCCATCCGCCGCACCGAAGAGAGTGGCATAGTCTTCCTCGACGAGCTGGACAAGATTGCTGGCCGCGAGGCTGGCGGCCATGGCCCAGATGTATCCCGCGAAGGTGTCCAGCGCGACATCTTGCCCATTATCGAGGGCTGCACTGTCGCCACCAAGTACGGCCCCGTCCGCACGGACCATATCCTGTTCATTGCCGCCGGGGCCTTCCACGTCACTTCTCCTTCCGACCTCATCCCGGAGCTTCAGGGGCGCCTTCCGATACGGGTAAAACTTCACAGTCTTACCGAGGAGCATTTCCGCCGCATTCTCACGGAGCCAGAGAACTCCCTGGTGCGACAGTATACTGCCCTTCTTGCCACTGAGGGCGTCGAGGTCGTCTTTGCCGATGACGCGATTGCCCAGATGGCTTATGTGGCTCGTTTCATCAATGAGCAAGACGAAAATATCGGCGCTCGCCGGCTGTATACGGTCATTGAGCGCGTCCTGGAAGAACTCAGTTTCTGCGCGCCGGAGATAAGTGGCCAGAAGATTACCATTACCGGCCAATACGTCATTGACCGGCTCAAAGATGTGCTGCAGGACCGCGACCTGAGCCGGCATATGCTTTGATTGACGGCGGGCGAGGTGGGCGCCTGGTCAGTGGGCAGGCCTCTGGGCATATTCTCAGCAGGGCCTGTGTGCAGGCTGGTTCATTCCAAGCGGTTGGCGCGTGTCGGCTGGCGCTGGCTGGGGAGGTTTCCGGGGGTTGTGGCTCCAGTCCACGAGTACTTGTGGTGCAGTAAAGGGCGGTACTTGACATGGCGGTCACCCAACCAGCCCAAGTTACGGCAGTGCTGGCGCCTTCGGCTCTTGAGGTGCGGGAGCTGGTGGCAGAACTGGTGCGAGCAGTTGTGGGTCCGGCAGCCGACCCCTTTGCTGTTGTCCGGCTGGATGCCCTGTCCAC
>JANZZA010000039.1 GCA_026419655.1 Armatimonadota bacterium
TGCGCTACGCTCACGGCCCTGCCTTCGCAGGCCATGGGCGCGATGCCCCTCCCGCGCGCCCGAAGAATCTGCCTGGCGCGGCCGAAACTCTTCCCCTCTATAACACTGGCAGAAGGCCTTGAACTCCGCACAGGGGGATGATATACTGAAAGTGTGGCGGCAGGCCGAAACCTACTCAACGGAGGTGTCAAAAGTGAAGCGAGGTTTTACCCTCATTGAGTTGCTGGTGGTGATCGCGATAATCGCGATCCTGGCGGCCATCTTGTTCCCGGTGTTCGCCAGGGCACGCGAGAAGGCGCGACAGGCGTCCTGCCAGAGCAATCTCAAGCAGATTGCCCTGGGCGTGCTTATGTACGTGCAGGACTATGACGAGCGCTTCCCGTGTACGCCTGGGTGGAGCTGCGGCCTTCCGAACAATAGCAATACCTCGCGATGGTACGCGCTCGTGCAGCCCTACATAAAGAATGCCCAGCTCTTCCGTTGTCCGAGCGGAGCCTCACCGGGTGGCTGGCCGCTGCCCAACCCGCCGTTCAACGGGGGAGTCACTTGGACGTGGGACATGCTTAGCTACGGCCAAGGAACCTGGGCAGCATGCAGTACCACCCCTCCGTGGGAAAAGCCGGGCTATAGCCTGGGTGAGTACCAGTATCCGAGTCAGTCGGTGCTGGCTGCGGACGCCGCGCACCATGACGACGGCGGCGCCAACGCGTACAAGATCGCTTATGCGCGAGTGTGCGCCGCAGGCTGCAACCCGTCGCTACAGCTCGAAGCCAATACCCGGCATAATGGTGGGGCGAACATCGCCTTCGTTGACGGGCACGTGAAGTTCTTCAGCGCGCTAAGCATCATATCTAACTTCAATTCCGGCCAAATACGGTCCGGCCCCTAGGCTGCAGGAGAGCTGCTGTTGCCGGGTTCCAGGGGTCAGACCGTTGAGGGCCCGAGGTAGTAGCGGGCGCGGCCTGGCGGGGCCATTGAGCCTCCGCGTCGCCGCGGCGGGAGTGGCCTCGTAGGTAGCCGCAAAAAAGGGGCCGCAGGAAGCTGCTGGTTGGTTGGCAGCGCTGGAAGCGGTCGGAGACAGGCACTTTTCCGGCGTGAAGGCAACGACCGTCCCAGGGGCAGCCCATGGGACGGTCTTGCCATTGCTGAGCTGGTAAAAGCTGCTTGTTGACATTTGGCGGTTGCCGTGGTACACCGCTGCCAAGCCTGCGGGCAGCATTTGTCACTACGAGGAGGTGTGAGCAGTGAGACGCGGTTTTACGCTCATCGAGTTGTTGGTTGTGATCGCGATAATCGCGATCCTGGCGGCCATATTGTTTCCGGTGTTTGCCAGGGCGCGCGAGAAGGCGCGACAGGCCAGTTGCCAGTCCAACGAAAAGCAGATTGGGCTGGCTCTGCTAATGTATGCGCAGGATTACGACGAGAAGTTCCCCATGAACTGGACCGGCGCGTGTGCTCCCGGCCCGAACTTTTACGACTGGATGGAAGTGACGCAGCCGTACATCAAGAACTGGCAGATTTACATGTGCCCGTCGGTGGCGATGCCTGGGCCATATAGCCCCGAGGGCCTGTACATCGGCCAGTGCGCCGTCGGTCTGGGGCGGTCCAACGTC
>JANZZA010000068.1 GCA_026419655.1 Armatimonadota bacterium
ACAGCAGCGTCATGTGGGTCATGCGTTTACGATTTCCGACGAGCAGTTGCCCAACCGTCACGGCGAACCATCTCGCTGGGGCCGTTTTGGTGTTGGGCTTACTCGTCTTGGGGGCTGCCGGATGCGCCCGCCACGGTCCTCGGGAATCAAGGCAGGCGCCCTCGAGCTGCCTGCCTGTAGTCGCGACGATATATCCACTCGCTGACTGGGCGCGCCAGATCGGCGGCGAGCACGTAGATGTCGCGCCGCTTCTCAAGCCCGGCTCCAATCCGCATACCTACGAGCCTTCGCCTCAGGACAGCCTACTCATTGCCCGGTGCAAGCTGCTCTTCTCTGTTGGGTTAGGCCTGGAGGACTGGGTGGACGACCTGGCGATTGCGGCGGCACCTGAAGGCCCGAGGGTGGTGAGGCTCGGCGAAACCCTGCCGCGTGAGAAGCTGCTGGCGGGCGACCCGCATGTGTGGCTGGACCCTGACCTGGCCGCCGCAATGGTAGAAAAGATGGCAGCCGCCATGGGAGAAACTGCCCCCGCGCATGCCGCCGAGTACGCCGGCCGCGCCAGCCAGTACGCGGCCCGCATGCGTGCCCTTGCCGAGAAATGTGCCCGGCGGCTGGCCGGGCTGCCTGTGCGGAAGGCCGTGGTTCACCATCCGGCTTTCGGGTACTTATTCAGGCGTTGTGGGATTGAGCTTGTGGGTGCTATCGAGGAAAGTCCGGGCAAAGAACCCACGTCGGCACACCTTGCAAGCCTGGCAGATAAAATGAAGCGAAACGGCATAAAGGTCATCTTCGTCGAGCCTCAGACCTCGCGCAAGCCGGCGGAGGTTTTAGCACGAGAGATTGGAGCGCGGGTGGTGATGCTAGACGACCTTGGCGACCCGACTGACCCAAAGCGTGCCACGTACGTATCCCTGATAGAGTACAATGTCGAACAGATTGCTGCCGCAATGGGGGGCCTGGCTGGCAGGCGGGAAGGCGACCAGTAATTGTTGGGAGACAGGCAATGCGGGAGAGAACACAGACCAGCAGTGCCGGTGTCGCTGGCATTGAAAGCCGCGATGCGCTGATTGAGACGCGGGCACTGTGTTTCGCCTGGGGGCCTGGGCGCATCGCACTGGAAAATGTCAATCTGACGGTGCCGAGGGGGACCTTTTTGGGCATCATTGGCCCCAACGGCGGCGGCAAGACGACCCTCGTGCGGCTGATTTTGGGCGACCTCGTGCCTACAGCGGGCGAGATAAGAGTTTTTGGCGTCCCTCCTAGTCGCCTGGGGCGCCGCCGGGCCAGCATAGGCTACCTGCCACAAAAACCTACTCTGGCGAGAGACTTTCCCGTGACGGCCATTGAAGCCGTGATGATGGCCGGGTTCGCCCGGCTGGGGCCGTTGCGGCGGGTGCCAAAGTGGCTGAGGGAGAAGGCTCTTCAAACTCTGGCCGTGGTTGGCATGGAAGCTGATGCAGACCGGCTGGTAGGCCGACTGTCGGGCGGGCAGCAGCAGCGCGTGCTCATTGCCCGCGCCCTGGTTAACGACCCCGAGCTGCTGTTGCTGGATGAGCCAACCATCGGGGTGGACACAGGAGGCCAGGCCGCCTTTTTCGAGCTGCTGCTACGGCTGCGCGAGCAGATGGCCCTCACCATCGTCATGGTCACCCACGATCTGCTGCAGATCGGCCGCTATGCCGAGCGTCTGGCGTGCCTCAACCGCACCATTCACTGGCATGAGCGAGCTGATACGGTAACCGAAGAGGAAATACGTGGGGCTGTGAGCTGCGAATTGGATGAATTCCTGGCGTACGAGCGGCGCGTTGCAGGCGGACGCATCGTCGGCAGCGGCGATACCGACCACGCGCCACCAATCGGGACCGGCTACCACCCTCCTCAGGGTCAAGACCGGCGCGGTGACTGCGGCCGCCGGGTACCCCCAAACTGCCCTGCCGGCGAGGACAAAGAACCGTGACGGAAAACGTCGGCTTCTTATACGCCCTGGCGCATTATCGCTTCATGCAACAAGCGCTCCTGGCGGGCGTGCTGGTGGGAGCCGTTTGCTCAGCGCTTTCGGTGTACGTCGTGCTACGCAGGATGGCCTTTATCGGCCAGGGCATCTCCCACGCAGCCTTTGGCGGGGTGGCCCTGGGCCTGTATCTTTTTCAGAACGGCGGGCGCAATTCTCCTCTAGGAATGAATCTGACGACGGTGGTTTTTTGTGTGGCAGTGGCGCTACTGATAGGAGCCGCCAGCAAGCGCGGACGGGTTTCAGCGGACAGCGCTATAGGGATTTTCTTTGCTGCTGCTATGGCTCTCGGTGTCATTCTCGTGGCCGCCCGCCAGCGCTACACGGCTGATCTGATGACTTACCTTTTCGGCAGCATCCTGGCGGTCACGCCTGGTGACCTTTGGGCCATTCTCGCCATGACCGGCGCGGTCTTCCTGATGCTTGCCGCGCTATATAAAGAGCTCATGTTCTATACCTTTGATGAGGCCATGGCCGCAGCGATGGGGCTACCGGTGGGATTTCTACACCATTCCCTGCTCGTCATGCTGGCTCTGACAATAGTGGTCTCGATGAAGGTTGTCGGAATAGTGCTTGTCAGCGCATTCCTGGTCATTCCTGGCGCCACGGCGAAGCTACTGGCGAGCAGTTTCACCGGCATGATGGGGCTTTCGGTAGTATTTGGCGTAACTGCCGCCTTGGTCGGACTGGTGGCTTCTCACTACGCTCGCCTGCCGAGCGGCGCTACGATAGTGGTTGCGCAATTCCTTATGTTCCTGGCAGTATCAGCACTCACAAGAAGGACAGACTGACCGCAGGCCTCAGGCCCACAGATATGATGTAGTCCAGGCGGCTGTGTCACAGGTGACTGACGCAAGCTGGATATCTCTCGCGGGACGGTGGTCACAGTGAACCAGGTGATTCCTATCGTGCTGGACACCGACATCGGCGATGACATTGATGACGCTTATGCGCTGGTCCTGGCGGCGAGATGGCCCAGGGTGCAGCTTGGGGCAGTCACAACTGCCTACGGACCAACCCTTTCCCGCGCCCGGCTGGCTCGTAAGCTCCTGGATATTTGCGGCCGGCCCGACGTGCCTGTGTACTCAGCCGACGACTGCGAGGGCGAAACTCCACAGCTCGCCTGGGCAGCCGACTGCTCTTATTCCCGGCCGGCGGAAGGGGCCGCCGAAGCTCTGGTACGTATGGCCAACGAGCGACCCGGCCAGCTCACGCTTGTTCCCATAGGTCCGCTGACCAATCTTGGCCGTGCCCTCGACCTGGACCCCGACTTCGGCAGAAAGCTCCGCAGAATCGTCCTCATGGGCGGCTGGGTATACCGCAGCTACTCGCCAGAAACGACTGACCCTGAATGGAACATCCGCTGCGATGTCCCGGCGGCGAAAAAGGTATTCTCGTGTGGCGCCGACCTGGTCATGGTTGGCCTGGACGCCTGTATGGAGACCAGATTCACGGACGACTGGCAGGAGAAGCTCAGGGCTTCGGGAAGGCCCTGGGCTGACGCCCTCCTTGAGCTGACCCGCCGCTGGCCCGGCCAGGTGCCCATCCTCTACGACGCAATCACGCTCGCGACCGTCGCGGAGAGGTTCTGTGAGCTGCAACAGATGCGCATCGAGGTACAGGACGATGGTCACACTCGAAAGGTAGAAGGCGAGCCGAACTGCGTGGCGGCAGTGGGCGCTGATGCCCAGGCCTTCCTGGACTGGTACGTGAAGACCGTCTCAGAGTAGGGACCGGTGACACAACAGGGCCTCGAGTGCCAAAGGACTTGCCTCTGAAAGCAAGTCACAATTCCGACTGTGGGGGAACCGAAATGACTGTACGAGACCTTGACAACTTCTTCGCCCAGCTAATGCCCGAAAAGCGCGTCCCCGGTGGTCGGGACGGTCTCAAATGGGGTTGCCCAGACGCGGAGATAAAGGCGGTGGCTACTACCTGGATGGCCACCGCCGACGTAATCCGACGTGCCGCCGGGCTTGGCTGTAACGTCATTGTCACCCACGAGCCTACCTTCTACTGGGACGACGTTGGCTCGGAAAAGCCCGAGTGGGAGATTGCCGCCGAACATCGCACACCCACGGACGCCAAGCAAAAGCTCATGGCCGACCTGGGCATTGAAGCGGTGCTGCGGGTCCATGACGCCTGGGACTTCTACCCTGAATTTGGCATTACTGACAGCCTGGCCCGGGCGCTCAATTTCCGCAATAAGGTTAGCGAGGCCGACCAGGTGCCGATGTGGCAGCTACGGCCGGTGCCGCTGGGCGAGGTGGCACGGCACGCCAAGACGCGGCTGCGCCTGCGGCTGATACGCGTTTTGGGTGACCTGTCGCAGGAAGTGCAAAAGCCGGCTCTGGCGGTTGGGGCTTTCGGCGGCCTGGAAGTGATTCTGCGAGCCATGGATCAGGGTGCCGACTGCCTGATAGGCGGCGAGTGCTCTGAATGGCAGGTGGCGCGGTTCTGCGAGGACGCGGGCTTTGGGCTTATCCTTCTGGGCCATGCCGAATCCGAGACACCCGGCATGACGGCCATGGCTGATTTCCTGCGCGAGAAGCTGGGCCTCGAAGCCCATCCCGTCCCTACGGCCCAGACCTTCGTGACCTTGTGACGACCTGGCGCCTCAATCCGGACACTGAGATACGCTTCACCCGCTGGCGCGCATGCCAGCTATAATCCCGGCTCAAAAACGTACACCGGGCTGCGGGTGAGGCGGAGCAGCACGCGCCCTCGCAGGGGCACGCCGCTCATTGACCGGGCGCCGCGCATTTCCCTTCCAAACATGTCCCAAACCTTCACGTTTTCGCTCTTCACAGGCACCGTCAGCTCCGTTTCCTCATCCCGATTGCTCCACGCGACGGTCATCATCCCGTTGGGCTTGCGGAAACGGAAAAACCACACCGTCGTGCCTGGCGCCATGGTTGCGTCGCTGCGGGCTTCCCAGTCAACAAATTCAGCGTCACCCAGCCGGTCGGTCATCACAGCGAAGGCTACAAGAGCCGCCGTCGGGCTGCCGTCCCACTCAACAAGAGTCTTGGCATTGCGCGGCTCCCAGGATGAGCCGTATGTAGCCAGCAGCCAGTAAAACGTCCTCTCCACGCCAGCCGCCCACTCCCCCACGAAACACCTCACCACCGCATTGGCCGCGTCCAGGCTGCTCATCTGAGGGGTCTCATAAGCTTTGGGTGGGTCGGGCTGGGTCCTAAATTCGCGCGCCAGGTCCGCCTCGGTCATGTGGCACTCCGTATCCCAGAGGGGCACCATCCTGCCTTTCTCGGCCATTATGTCCTTCAACCGGCCGATGTAGTTGACTTCGTCCTTCGGGCCAAGGAAGCCCGTCTCCTCCACTGTGTTGCGCACGTATCCTTGCGGCGTCCAGGAAGCATAGTGGAACGCTGCCACGTCCATAAGGTCCAGCGCGCGGCTGCGCAGCAGCGGCTCCAGCCCGCCCGCATGCGTCACCGTCCCACCCACCAGCACCAGGCCTTCGTCCACCGATTTCAGTACCGAGTACGTGCGCTCCAGCAGTACCGTGTATTCGTCAACCCAGTTTCCGCCTTCCGGCACCTGCAGATAGCCCGGGTGATTCGGCTCGTTCCACAGCCCCCAGTGGATGATGTAGGGCCTGTAATGTTCTGCCACGCGGCGCACGTATTCATCCCACGTGGCCCAGTCGGTCGGATAGTTGGGGTTGGGCCATGGCCCGCCGTACTCTTCGCTGCCGGGATGGGTGGCCCAGGTCGGCGGGTCAGCAAGGTTGCCGACGATGCGTATCCCGGCCTTCTCGAATTGCTGCACTGCTTCGTCATAGAACCGCCATTCTCCGGGCCGCGGCTCCGCGCAGAACCACTTTGTAAACAACGGCGGCGAACAGAAGACCCACCGGATACCTATCATGCGGGCCAGGTTTATCAGCCAGGGCCGATTTTCCATATCCGCGCCAAAGCGGCTGGCCTCAGCGCCCTGCGAAGAAGTCGGCAACTCCCGCCGCGGCACGACCGCGAGCAGCAGCTCGGCGGTGTCAGAGCGGCGGTTGCGTGCCGCAACAACCTCGGCGTAAACGTGATACAGGCCTGTTCCGCGCAGCTCAACCGGCAGCTTCACCTCGGAAAGCCTGCCCGCCTTTATCTGCGCCGCCGTCTTGCCGTCCATGAGCTGCTGGCCCCACGCGTCCTCAACCCAGTAGCGGACGGCAGCCCCACGAAGGTCGGCCTCCGCGAAAATACGCGCCA
>JANZZA010000690.1 GCA_026419655.1 Armatimonadota bacterium
CCGCGTCAAGGTCATCCAGGCGCTCTGGCGACCAGGGAAGGGGCGCGCCAGAGTCATCGCGCGGGCCGTCCCAGCCCTCGATGACCTCTGCCAGCAGCTCCCGTGTAGCTTCCTCGACGGCAGCCTCGCGTGCCCGCTGGCCCATCCCGGCGGCCTCGATTTCCGCCAGCCGCGCCGCAAAGCTCCGCATCAGTCCCCAGGGCGTCCGCACGAAGAAAGTTATCTGCCCGACCTTTATCGCGCGAGGATTTGTGAGCATGTTTTGCCTCCCCTGGGCAGCGCCGAGAAAACAGCGCAGTTTATCTCAGCGGTCGTGGCGTGGTGTCGTGCGCGGCCGTTATGGCTGAGGAAATCCTCTGTTACGGGGAGATGGCCTCAGAGGGCCGTCCGTGAAGGCCCTTTCCAGGCTTTCCCCAGGTGACTGTTGCAAAACCCCCACTTAGCGAGCGGGTCCCTACCGCCGAGGTCAGGTAGGCGGCATAAATCTGTGCCGCTCACGGACTGAAAGCTACGTCAAGGTGAGTGTTGCAACAGTCTCCCCAGAGTTTCTCGTTACCTTCAGTCGCAGCCGCTCGATTTCGTGCGCTGATGTTATCGAGGCGCGGGGTACATAGACGGGGCGACCCTGTCTCTTTGTGCTGCCTGGCGCCTGTGTTTTCCGCCGCGCAGAGAGCTGGCCGAAGGCCCGAGACAATTGCAGGTGGCACGCAGGAATTCAGGGACGGCTCGCGAAAAGAACACATGCGGTTATCATCAGGGGGTGACAGGCATGCGCAGGGGCTTCACACTAATCGAGTTGCTGGTCGTGATTGCCATCATCGCCATTCTCGCGGCGATATTGTTTCCGGTGTTTGCAAAGGCCCGCGAGAAGGCGCGGCAGGCTTCGTGCCTGTCCAATCTAAAGCAGTTGGGCCTGGCGGCGATGATGTACGTGCAGGACTACGACGAGGTGCTGCCGATTGCTTACAGCGGCTTTGACTGGTGGGCGACCACGTGGAAGGCGCGGCTTTTGCCCTACGTGAAGAACTATCAAATCTACGGCTGCCCATCGTCGCGGGTGCTGCCGCCGCCGGATTCCACCGGCCCCTACGGGATAAATGCGTACATTGGGGAGGGCGTCTGGCCGCCGCTGAGCCTGGCCCAGATAACCATGCCGGCGCAGACCATCCTTTTCGGCGAGAACAACGACGGCGACTGGGTGGTGGAGCCTAACGTGAACTGGTATTCGGCAGCGCCCTGGCCGGAGCCGGGCAACATCAAGCCACTGCACTTCGACGACGGGGGCAACCTGGCTTTCTGCGACGGCCACGTCAAGTACATGCGGATGACCGAAATCCACAAGGACAACTGCTGGCTGTGGCTCGTGGCGAAGTAGGCGGGCGGCGCGAGCAGTGGCCTTGCAGCTAAGAGGCCGACGGCTGTGCTCGGGCGCCGCTGTTGCTTTTGACATTTGGGCCAGGCAGGAGGCGCGCTACGTCTTGCCCATCCGCGCTGGCCGAAGGACGCCGGGCGCCAGTTTCGCGCGTTTGTTTACCTGACTCCCGCGTGATCCCAGCTAGGCCGGTCGGAGGGATTGAAGGCTGGAACGGTGTGCGAAGAGTGCAGGCCTGAGGGGCGTAAGCCCACGTGCCGGGGTGCCGGTCAGGTCGTGTCTTCGGGTATCACTTTTCCCTGGTCGGTGAGCCGGCGCGAGAAACACCCGGGGCAGGGGCAAGTCCGCCAGGACGTGGTGTGGTGGTAAAGGCCATGGAGCTTGCCGGTCGCGGGGTCTTTGTCGAACCGGTCCTGAATAAGGTCAAGAAAGCGCGTATCGCGATGCTCGTAGCGACGGTATAGCGCGTAGGCCACGAAGTCGGCGACCTGCAACAGGCGCGTCGCCTTGGAGTCGGCAAAGAGTGGCACCTCGGCGAACTGTCTAATGCGTCCAAACCGCGTCCCGTGGGTTCTCCATTCCATCACGAGCGGGCGTATTCGCTCCTCTTCCCGGCTTCGGTCAATGACCACAAGGCCTCGCTGCTCATTGTTGTCCTCCCGCAGCCTGGCCAGGAAAAGGTCAAACCGCTGGCAGACCTGCTCGAACGCCACGAGGAGAGGGTCTTCGCTAGCTGCTTCCGCGCCACGCTTGTCCACTACGGCGCCGAAGAGGGTAGCTCCAGCAGGCGGCGTACTTTGTATTGCCGAATATACGCTTTGGAGGACTTCCAGTCGCTTTCGGCTGTTGAGACTCCGCCAGGGTTCCTCCCGGTGCTGAGAGATTTCTCTTGCATGGAATTCCACGGACTCAGGAGCCTCGGGGAAGTAAGATCGGGCAATCTCGTCGAGTTTGTTGCTGAGGAAGTAGACCTGTCGCTCAAATATCGCAATCCCGGCGAGCACGAAAACAGAGTCGTCCCCCGCGTAGGGATTGCCGGACTCGTCCAGGTATAACAGATACATAAAGAGGACGCAGCCGGGTGAGCTATTGCCCAGCGGACCGCGACGGACGCAGTCCTCCCAGCCGCACAGATAATATACCCCTTTTGGGCATGAGAGTCAACAGCTATCCGGGGTGTAAAGCGGGGCAGGCGCAGTACACACGGGGGCAAGGGTACCCGGGAGGGACGAAGGACTGCTGTCGCCCTGCGTGATTCCCGTGGTGGGGGAAACCAGTTTCCCCAGAGCAGGGAGCCTCCCTTTGTGCAAAAAGCGGGGTTCCCCCTGCAGCCCCTCCCCTTAAATGCTCGCGCCCCCTGGCGGAGATGCGCAGCCACCGGCCCCTG
>JANZZA010000100.1 GCA_026419655.1 Armatimonadota bacterium
CTACCTGTCGCGCACCTCGGCACCTGCAGCCGAAAGCGCCCCAAAGACCTTCGCCATTAGCTGGTCTACTTCCTCGTCCCGCAGCGTCCGGTCAGGTGCACGCCAGACAAGATGAAAGGCCAGGGAGCGACGCCCGGGGCCAAGCTTAGCCTCGTCGGCAAAAACGTCGAACAACCGCACGTCTTCCAGGTGCTCACCGCCTGCAGCCCTTATGGCCGCCTCAAGCCGCGCCGCACAATGCTCATCGTCGTCGGGAGCTACCACTGCAACGTCGCGCAAAGCCGGCGGGAACTTGGGCAGCGGCTGGTAGGCCCGCGTGGTCTCAGCGGCGTCCAGGACGGCATCCAGGTCCAGCTCGAAGGCAAACACCTTCTCGCGCAGGTCAAAGGCTTCCAGGACCGCAGGCGCAAGGACGCCCGCCACGCCAATGCTGCGGCCCGCCAGACAAACCTCAGCGCACTGGCCAGGATGAAAGCTTGGATGGCTTCCACGCCGCCATTCTGTCTGTACGCCCAGCTCGCACAGGAATTGTTCTAGAAGCCCTTTGAGCCAGAAGAAGTCCAGCCCAATGGCGAGATTCCATTCAGCACTGAAGGGATTGCCCATGAGCACGCCCGCGACTCTTTTAGGTTCCAGCGGCTGGGCGCTCTCGCCAGCCGGGATAAAAACTTTGCCCACCTCAAACAGCGCCACGTCGGCTACGCCGACATTTTGATTGTTCACGCACGCCCAAAGCAGGCCCGCCAGGAGCGTGGTTCTCATGCACGACGCTTCGGCGGACATGGGGTTGGCAATGTTGACGGTGTGGCGCTCTGGCGCGTCGGGCGGCAGTTGCAGCCTGTCCAGGTCCGCCGGGTCCATCATGGAAAAGTGGACAGCTTCATTCAGGCCGGCCTGGCGCATGAGTGCCCGCGCCCGCCGCTCAAGTTTCTGGCGGTCAGTGAGCTTGCCGGTGTCCTTCAGGTTGCCGTGGACGGTCATCGGGATGTTATCGTAGCCATAAACGATGGCCACTTCTTCGATCAGGTCAACCTCGCGCTCAATGTCCGGGCGGAAAGTAGGCACCGTGACGGACAAGGCGGCGTCTTCATCTCCGGCGGATGCCTCGTCCACCTCCATGCCCAGGCGGCACAAAAAAGTGGCCATATCGCTGCGCGCTATCTTAGCGCCCAGTAGCGCCCTGCAGCGAGCCGGCCGGAGAAGAAGCCGGCGCGGCTCAAAGTCCCGCGCCTTTATGTCCAGCGCCGGCCCCTCAATGCGGCCCCCGGCCACCTGCAAAATAATCTCAGCCACCCGCGCCAGGGATGGCAGCGTCAGATTGGGGTCAACCCCGCGCTCGAAGCGGTAAGAAGCCTCGGTGCTGAGGCCGGTGCGAAGCGATGTGCGGCGCACGGTGGTGGCGTCGAAATGAGCGGCCTCAAGCAGGACGCGCGTGGTGGCGTCTGTGACCTCGGTACTCAGGCCGCCCATCACGCCAGCGAGGGCAATGGCCCCCGATGGGTCGGCAATAATCAGGTCCTCGTCGGAAAGCTCCCGCTCCTGGCCGTCAAGCGTGACAATTTTCTCGCCGGGGTTGGCCATGCGGACTATGACGTGTCGGTCAGTTATGCGCGCCGCGTCAAAGGCGTGTAGCGGCTGGCCAAGCTCCCAGAGCACATAGTTGGTGGCGTCCACGACGTTGTTGATGGAGCGAAGACCAGCCGCCTCAAGCCTCAGCCGCAACCAATCAGGCGATGCCCCGACCCTCACTCCGTCAATCAACAGGGCCGAGTACCGTGGACAGGCCGCCGGCGCCAAAACCTGTACCTTAACGTCCCCAAAAGATACCGAATCCGCACCCAAAAGTGCCTTTTCAGTCTCCGGCAGGGAGTACGTCCGCGGCGCCCAGTCCAGGCCCAACAGCGCCGCTGCCTGTCGGGCCGTGCCCACCATGCTCAAAAGGTCGCCCCGATTGGACGTGACCGCTGTGAACAGAATCGTGTCCTCAGCCGCACCATCCGCGCTGCGCCACGGCACGACATCCTCGACCTCAAGCCCGCCCATCGTCAGGATGTGCGCCAGCTCTTCCGGCCCAGGGGCCTCTCCGAGCATCTCCTTGAGCCAACTGTACGGTACTTGCATGGCCGTTTACCTCGTGCGCCCCGTTTTCTGGGCGAAACCCTTTGAAAGGGTTCTCCCCCAGACCCCCTTGCCAAACTTTTTCACGCTGCTTCCGTCTCACACGCTACAGGGCGGTCCCGTGCAGCCCTCAACATCTGCCCTAAAACTGTTCGAGGAATCGCATATCGGACATGTAAAACAGGCGGATGTCGTCAATGCCGTAGCGGAGCATGGCCAGCCGCTCAATGCCGCAGCCAAAGGCCCAGCCAGTGTAGCGCTCCGAATCGTAGCCGACGTTCTCAAGGACATTGGGGTCAACCATCCCGCAACCACCCACCTCAAGCCAGCCGGTCGTCTTGCAAAGCCGACAGGGCTGTCCCCCGACCTCTCCGGCGCCCCGGCACTTGACGCAGGTGAGAGAAAACTCAGCACTCGGCTCGGTGAAGGGGAAAAAGTCGGGACGGATGCGCGTATGGATGTCCTCGCCGAACATCTCTCGCGCGAATATCTCAAGAGTGCCCTTGAGGTCGGCAAAGGTCACTCCTTCGTCTACCAGCAGCCCCTCGATCTGGTAGAAAGTGTGCGAATGGGTGGCATCTACGGTATCGCGGCGGAAACAGCGGCCCGGGACAACCACGCGCACGGGTGGCTGCTGAGCTTCCATTGTACGGATTTGCACGGTGGATGTCTGGCTGCGCAGGAGAAGGTCGTCGGTTATATAGAAGGTCATCTGCTCGTCCATTGCGGGGTGCCATTCGGGATAGTTCAGGGCCGGAAAGCTATAGTAATAGGTCTCGATTTCCGGCCCCTCAGCGACGCGGAAGCCCAGGCCAAGGAAAATCTCCACGGCCGCTTCCAAGGTAGCTAGAAGGGGATGCTCTTTACCAATGCGCGGGGCGCGGCCGGGCAAGGTCACGTCTATTCGCTCGGAGGCCAGGCGCTTTTGTTCTGCCTCGGCCTCAAGGGCCGCTTGCCGATCCGCGAGAAGCGTCTCCAGGCGCTCGCGAACCGCGTTCAGTAGCTGGCCCATCTCCCGCCGGCTGTCGGCGTCGAGTTGCTTTAGCTGGTCATAAAATGCCCTGAGGCGCCCTTTGCGGCCCAGATACTCGACCCGCGCGGCCTCAAGAGCCCCCATATCGGCTGCGGCACCTATCGCCGTCTCGGCCTCTTTCGCCATCGCCTCAACCTCGTCGCGCATGGCAAAGCCCCCTGCAAAGATGCTTTCTCTGGGGGCAACCCTTTGAAAAGGGTTGTCCCCCAGGCCCCCTTCCCAAACTTCCTCGTGCCGCTTCTATCACGCACGCCCTTTGTAACTAAAAGCCCCCGGACCGTCGCAGGGACCGGGGGCCTGGTAAACCCCGCTACGCAGCCGGCGGCGCCACGAAAAAGCGCAGCGTCCGGGTGCGCCAAGAACCACCCTGTGGATGGCTTGCCCTGCTAACGGTGGGCCACCGGCGCGGCCTACTGGCGCCCTCGCGGGCCGTTCAGCCTGCAGCTCAGGAGCGAACTTCAGCGGCGCCTCGGTGAGGGGCGCTCTCAGCCCACGACGCCCCCGCTCTGTCACCTCTGCTCTCCGCCTACTCCTCTCCGTCTTTGCCTTTTCCCGACTTATTCAGTTGTCCTACCGCCCAGTAGATGCAAATCCCAGCGGCCACGGCGGCGTTAAGGCTATCCACCTTGCCACTGCGCGAAATGGTCATTATCGCATCGGCCACGCTAAGAGCGCTTTCCGGCAGGCCGTGGGCCTCAGAGCCAATCAGCACCGCCACTGGCCCCCGGACACTCAACCTGTCCGGCGGCGCGCCCCCTTCGGAGGCCGTGGCAATAATCCTAACATTATTGCTCTTGGCCCAGGCCACGAAAACCTGTTCAGAGGCTTCAGCGAGGGGCAAACGGAAGATGGCCCCTGCTGTCGCGCGAACCGTTTTCGGCTCAAATAAGTCCACGCACTCCCCAACCGCCACGAGACCCGCGCAGCCCAAGAACTCTGCCGTGCGGACAAGCGTGCCTAAGTTACCGGGGTCGCGCAACTGCCAGGCCCCAACCACCACGTCCCTCGGCCCAAGCTTCAGGTCCGCAAGGTCCACGATTTTTTGCCGCGCCGCAATTGCCACGCCTTGCGGCGATTGCTCGGCGGTCAGGGCCCGGAAGGCCCGCGCCGTCATCTCATGGCACGGCCACGGTCCCTGGCACAACGCCGAGGCAACCTCCGCGGCGGCAGGTGCGAGCAATTCCCTGCACACAGCCGCCGCCTCGATAGGCCACTCAGCCGCAAGCGCTTCAGCGATGAGCCGTGCTCCCTCGGCCAAGAAACAGCCGCTCTCCCGTCGCCCCTTGCCGTCCCGTAGCGACCGGAAGAACTTCACATGCTGATTATGCGGACTGTCAATGACCACGCCGACCACAGCCCTATTCGCCCGTCCAGGAACCCACTGGTAGCCGGCACGTGCAAGCCGAGAGATGCCGTCGGAACTACTTTCTCTGGGGGAAACTTTTTGAAAAGGGTCCTCCCCCAGACCCCCTCCCCAAACTTTCTCGTGCCACTTCTACCACTGTCTCTTATACACATCTGACGCTGCCG
>JANZZA010000165.1 GCA_026419655.1 Armatimonadota bacterium
AGATGTGTATAAGAGACAGCCTTGAAATAGCCTTGGGGCAGCCGGTCACCCGCCACCTGGTGGGAGAACTTCATGCCCAGACCCGGCCCCCGGACAGTAAAGCGGAGTCCTCTAGGGATGCGGGTGACCTCATAGCGAGCGCTTGGGTTGCCCAGCCACGACGGCTCGGCCTGCCAGGTGCTGGGGTCGGTGAGGTCATAGTCGCGAAGCTTCTGTGCCTCGCGGGCGCCAGGTAGTATCTCGGCGCCGGCCGGCACAGCATCCGCAAAGCGCAGCTCTGCCACGTCTAGATACGCCTCATCTCCCGCCGCCCGGCACTGCACAGCCACCCGCGACACTGCCACGCAGCCCAGCGCCTCCAGGTCCAGAGCCACAAGATGCCATTCACCATCGGCGTCTATGTTCTCGGCCTTCAGCGCGTAGACGCCATTACGCACCCCCTCAGCGTGAAGCCATAGCAGGTAGTCTACGCTGGTGTTGTAGCCGCGGCACCGGTACCGTAACACAAGCCACGGGGTAATCTCGGCGTCGGCCGGCTGGTCCAGATTCGCAAGCCATTTCATTCCCCGGCCGGCGCCTCGCACGGAAAAAACCAAGCCTTCGCCTGAGAGCGACACAGAAGGCTGGTCGGTGTCGTAGTCCAGCCAGTCAGGCATAGCCTGCCATGAGGACGGCATGCCCAGAGACGCGGGGGAAAAACGCCCCTGCGCGGCCGCAGTCGCGACAGGCACAAGTCCGAGAAATACGGTCAGTAAAAGGACCAGCGCGGCGGGCGACAGGCACTCCGCGACGTTCATCGCACGCAGCCTCCGTGGCGACTTTCCTGGCTGGGCCTAAGAGGCTATGGTCCAGCGCATGGCGGTGTTCGACCTGCTCTGCTATCGTCCTGCAAACCGGGCATCGGCTGCAGGCTGAAGGACGCCAGGCCTGTCTGCGGAAAGGATACAAACAAGCACAGAAAACCTCCCAGCGTTGCCGGCGCGGATACATGAGCACCCTTGGCCCTAGCGAAAAGTCTCGGCAGGCGACAGACGTGCCCGCAGAATGCTCAAAGGGCCGTACTTGTTCCGGACTACACAGGCGATGGGTCTACCTGACGTATGCATTCCTGGTCCTTTTGGTGGCACGCAAGCCCGGTACATACATTCTTCACGACGGTCGGGTGCCTGGAGCGAAGGCGGACGGGCGGATAGACGTGACGACGGTAGCGCGGCGGCTATGGGACCCGACATCGCCCGCTCTTGCCCCCGACGCGCATCGCCCCATGGCCTCGGTTCTTATTCTGGCCCTGTCCCGTGTGCCCGGCATAAATGACCTTTTCACGAGCTACACAATATGGCGCGTGGTCACGCTTGGCATCGCAGTCCTGCTGCTTGACAACCTTGCCCGGCGCTGGCTTACGCCAGGCGGCGCCTTTGGGGTGGTGGTTCTTTATTTGCTGGGCTTTGCCCACGCCGGCTTTGACGATAAACCTGACGGGTGGTTTGAACAGGCCCTCTTCGCCGGGGGATTCGTGGCTCTGGGCGCAGGCAGGCCCTGGTGGCTGGTGCCCATAATCGCAGTTGGTACCTGGTTCCGCGAGTCCGTCGTTTTCCTGATTGCGGCTCATTTCCTCGTCACCGCACGCCGGCACGACTGGACCCGGGCCTTCGTAAGCTGCGCGTGGCTTCTGGCCCTTTGGGCACTTTCGTGGGGAGCAGTGCACCATATCGTGGGTCATGTTTACTACTACTCCGAGTTGTGGCGGCTGCCTCGTAATCTCACCGGCCTGGCCAGTTACCTTATTGCCCCGTGGAAGATAAACATGAGCCAGTATCTGGTGTTGGGTATCTTCGGCGCCCTCTGGGTGATGCCGTTTCTCCCGCGGCCGAAAGGACCGGAGTATCTGGAGCGGCTGAAGTGGCTCCTGCCGGTGGCCCTGGTGATGACACTACAGCTTGCAAAAATCTGGGAGGTAAGGGTCTTTTACTACCATTTGATGTACCTGGCGCCCCTGGCCCTGTGGAAGCTTTTTCCAGACCTGAGAGCACCGATTCCCGCCCAGGGGCCGCCCGGCACGGCGCAAGCTTGCGCCCATAAGTGATACGGCGTGGGCACGACTGACCCGCGCGATTTCCGTCTTGCCAGGGTCACCAGAAGGTGCCGCCCGCAGCACAGCCCCCGCCATCACGCGTTAGAGAACGAAGTTGGACAGGTAGTTGACGCCGAGCAGGATCCCCTCGTAGCGGCGGTCACCGAGCCACGGGCCGGAGTGTGGCTCCATGGAAATGCAGCCTTTATAGCCATGGTAGTTGAGGATGCCTACTACGCGGCCCCACTCTATGTTGCCCATGCCGGCGGGTACGTCGTAGATAATCTGGTCACCGATTTTGAGAGTGTCCTTGGCGTGGACGTGGGTGACCTTGCCGCCCCAGTCGCGCAGTTCCGTGAGATAGCAGCGGCCGTCGTAGAAGGGGTGGCTTGGGTCAAACTTAATGCCCAGGCTGGTCGTACCAAGGGCATCCCATATTAGTTCCCAAGCTTCTGGCTTGTAGGCGAAGTTTGCCCAATGACAGTTATACAGGGCCAGACGCACGTCGTTGTCCTCGGCGTATTCTATCCAGCGGCGCAGAAGGGGCAGGAAATCCTGCACTTGCTCGGCCAGCGTGCGTCCGGGCTGCTCGCTGCCGGCACCGATGCAGCAGGTGGGCGCGCCTACCTCGGCAGCGTAGTCAATGAGCCGTGGCACAAGAGCACGGGCAGCTTCCGCTTGCGCAGCGTCGGCGGCGAAGTATTCTGCGCCCCATACCCCGCACGAGGCCACGCTCACGCCATAACGGTCCTGAAGCTCCAGTACCTGGGCCAGGCTATCCAAGGCGTCAAAAGGCGGATTCACGGTCACTTCAAGCTCCAGGCCGTGCTCGCGCGCAAACCAGAAATCCTGCTCACTGCGGTCGGTGATAAAACCAAGGGTCATCTCATAAGCCTCCTCGGATTGACTTGTCCAAAAGCTTTTGCTGGGGGAAACCCTTTGAAAAGGGTTGTCCCCCAGACCCCCTTCCCAAACTTTTTCGTGCTGTTTTCAGGACGCCACAATCCACAAGCGGGCGGGCCGAGGCCCAGGGACAAGCACAGTTGCTCTCGCGCCCGGGCTACAGGGTACCAGGCATAATGCCCAGGTCTTCACCGGCGCGAAGGCGAAGGGCGTCATCAATCATGGTGCGCACGTCATAGCGCGGCTCGAAGCCCAGCTCTGACCGTGCACGGGTGAGGTCAAACCAGAAGCGCCAGGCTTTAGGTATCTGGACTTCGTACCACTGGCGGCGCGTTTTCTCGGCCAGGTACGGCACGACCACATCCCAGTCCGCTGGCTCTGGCCCGGCGACGTTGTAGGCCTTTCCGAAACACTGCGGCCCGGCCTTCAGAGCGCACACGCATGCTTCAACGCAGTCCCGCACGTCGCAGACGTGCCAGCGCCATGAAAGGCCCGTGGGGTCACGGGGCACGACCAGGTCGCCAGGGTCCTTCACCTGCTCCTCGACGCCTCGCCACGGTTCATCGGCGCCAGGTGTGTAAAGGGCCATGCGCGGGTCGCTGCAGTACTGCCGGTAGCAACCGACCACGACGCCAGCAGTCCATGGGCCGAGTACTTCTTCGCCAGCGATGATGTAATTGGGCCGCAGCGTTATGACCTTCAGGCCCGCGAAGAACTCCATGACCTGGGCCATTCGCTCATTGACTACCTTGCTCAGGCCGTACAGCGACGCCGGCGTCAATGGAGCATCCTCTACCAGTGGCTGCGGCTTGGCCACATACACGTCATAGGCAGCCGTACTCGACACATACACGACTCGCTCCACGCCTTCTGCGGCAGCGGCATCAAAAACGTTGAAGGTGCCCAAGACGTTTATGGCCATGAAGTCTGCGCGGCTCACGCCTGGAGCCGCGTCGTTCATGAGAGCAGCGGTGTGAATCACAGCGTCGCAACCGCGCACGGCGCAGCGAAGGGCCGAGGCATCGCGCAGGTCGGCGTTGATGACGCGCAGGTCCAGGCCAGCGAGCTTTTTCTGCTGCGGATCATTGGGCAAAGCCGTGCCAACAACCTCGTGGCCGTCGGCAAGCAGCCGCTTCACCAGGTTAGCTCCCAGTCGTCCCGTGGCACCCGTGACAAGAATCCTGGACATTCTGTCTGCGCTCCTCCC
>JANZZA010000241.1 GCA_026419655.1 Armatimonadota bacterium
TGGTGCCGTCTATAATAAGGTTACACTTTTGCGCGCCCACGCACAAGCAGCCGCTCATCTCTCCCGACCCGCGGGAGGAAACAGTCCGGGCCACGCAAAAGGCCTTCTTACCGTCACCATCTCTCCCGACCCGCCAGAGGAGACAAGATCTCACGCTGCCCGGCTGAGCCGTACTGCGGCGTCTTTGTGGCGTTTCTGCCCTGGTTAAAACAACTACGCACCTCACAGAAGACTCCCCTTGCGGGGTGTCGCATGCCGCTATCTCGCACCATTGACGGAGTACCTGAAGGGGCAGCGCAAGGGAGGGACGGCTGATGGCTACTCCTCGTCCAGGACCCGGATGCGGGAGGCAACAGCCTCTACCACGTCCAGGGCCTCAATTCGCCGGAGAGCCTTATTGAGGCACCCCTCGGGGCATTTATGCGTGACCATAACTATTTCGGCGACCCGACCGTCGGTATCAAGCTGGATGACGGAAGCTAAAGACACAGCCTCTTCGCCGAAGGCCGTGGCAATTTTGCCCAGGACGCCGGGGCGGTCTGCGACCCGCAGGCGCAGGTAGGTGCGTGTCTCGACTTCGCCCATGCTAACGACCTGCGCATCGGCGACGCAGGTGCAGAGGACACGGCCGCGACAACCGCTAATGACGTTGCGGGCAGCCTCGATGACGTCACCGGCGACGGCTGAGCCGGTGGGAAGGTCGCCTGCACCCCGGCCGTAAAGCATCACGTCGCCGCAGCCGTCACCGTGGATGAATATGGCGTTGAAGGCCCCGCGCACGGATGCCAAGGGATGCCCCCTGGGGACGAGGGTGGGGTGCACGCGTAGCTCGACGCGGCCATCGTGGCGGCGGCCGATGGCCAAAAGCTTGATTATGTAGCCCATCTGGGCAGCGTAGCGCAGGTCTGTAGGAGTGATGTGGCTGATGCCCTCGGTGAAAATGTCTTCGACGCTGGCTCGCAGGCCGAACCCAATGGCGGAAAGGATGGCAAGCTTGTTGCGCGCGTCAAATCCCTCGATGTCGTCGGTGGGGTCAGCTTCAGCGTAGCCAAGGCGCTGGGCATCGGCGAGAACTTCCTCGAAGGGGCGGCCCTCGTCGGACATCTGGGTGAGTATGTAATTCGTAGTGCCGTTGACGATGCCAAGGATGGTGTCAAGGTGGTTAGCTTCCAAACTTTCCTTGAGGGCGCGGATTATAGGAATAGTGCCACCAACCGCCCCCTCGAAGAACAAATCAACGCCCTTAGCTGCAGCAAGGTCGAGAAGCTCGTGGCCGTGCTTGGCTATCATTTCTTTATTGGAGGTGACGACGCTCTTGCCGGCCATAAGGGCCTCGCGCACCAGGTCAAGGGCTGCCCCGACTCCGCCAATAGTTTCCACAACTACCGGAATATCTGGGGCTGCGATAACCTCGCGAGCGTCCGTGGTGCGAAGCTCCTCTGGAGGTAGGAAGGGTCTGGGGCGGGTCCAGTCAATGTCAGCGACGCGTGCAACGCGCACGGCGACGCCCACGCGCTGCGCGATTTCCTCCCCGTTGCGCACCAGTAGCTGGTATAGGCCGCTGCCGACGACGCCGTAGCCGAGGATGCCGATGTTGACTTGCTTGGTCATGGCTCAGGCCTCCTGGCGAAAGCCGCGACCGCTAAGGGCACGGAAGCCTTCAGTCTTCTGGGCGACCGACTCTTATGAGCATAAGGCGCTGGTCAGCCTGGACGCTTTCACCGTTGTGGACGAGGATTTTCAGCACCTGGCCGCTGACGGGCGCCTCGATTTCGTTGAACACCTTCATCGCTTCTATCAGGCCGACCACGTCTCCGCGCTCCACATGGCCACCCTCTTCCACATACGGCGGCGATTCGGGCGAGGGACCACGGTAGAAAGTGCCCATCATTGGCGCAAGAAGAGGCACTACATCCTGCGGCAGTTCCTGGGCTTGCGCATCCACGCTGGCCACTGAATCAGGCGGGAAAACATAACCCAGTGCGGTTGGACCTGACGCCCGACTAACACGCACCGACCAATCAGCTTCCCCAACCTCGATCTCCAGCAGGTCTTCGGACTCCAGCAAACCCAGCAGCCACGTCAAATCGTCATCGGAAAAAGAACTCATCGCCGGACACTCACCTGCTTGGCGCCTGATAGGGTGCTGCGCCAGTCTGCAGTATAGCAACGGGGAGCGGGACGCGGCAAACACCGAGCACATGGCGGAGGGAATCTTAACAACAAGGGGTGGAACTGGAGCGCGACAAAGAACTCCTACCAGCCAACCAAAACGCCAGGGCCACGATACTAGTGGGAGGCTGGTGGCGGCGGAGGGATTTGAACCCCCGACTCCGCGGGTATGAACCGCGCGCTCTGACCAACTGAGCTACGCCGCCACAAGGGCCGTCTATCGCCGGCGACGACGCCTCCTGCGGCCGCCTTGCTCCTCGAGGCGCTCCTGGCGCCGCTGCTGTTCGTCGCGCTCGATGGCACCCAGCACCTGCGCCTCGAACTCCATAAAACCCGACCGGTCAAAAGCCGATAGTTTTTGCAGATTCACTTTGGGCCGCGCCATTCTTATACTTGCCCTCGTTAGCAGTGCCTGCCAAGCCGACCTACAAAGTCAAACCGCCTACCATCTCACGCCGTAGCAGACGGACTATATTTCTTTTGGTAGCGGGGGCGGGATTCGAACCCGCGACCTCCAGGTTATGAGCCTGGCGAGCTACCGGACTGCTCCACCCCGCGTTGGCACCATATAGTACCACACACCGACATGACTGTAAACCCTGTCGTTGGCTTTCTCCACACCAAGCCCCTCTCCGGTTCCAAACTGGGTAAATCTCAGTCTTCAGCCAGAGGGACTGCCCGGGCCTCTAAGGTGGCTGCTGCAAAACTCGCCTCGACGTAGCTGCCAGTCTGTGTACGGGACGGGTTTGCGACTCCAAACAATAGTGCATGGGTGAGACTCACCCATGAAATGAAGGTTTGGCAACAGTCACCTAAGGATTCTGTCGCTGGCGGCTCTGGTCTAGCCTGAAACTCCCTTTACGGCGACCCTTGCTGGGAGAGCTGGCCGGGAAAAGTCCTCTTTAGAGAGGTTCTTTTAGAGAGGTTCGAGGCTCCGCCCCAGCTTCTTCTGCCGCTCCTCTTATTTCCGTTACCTCCGCACACAACCTTGCACGACCAGCGAAAGGCAATCAGTAGGTACCGGCCAAGCGTCCCCTGAGGAACCTGTGGCAAAACGGCCAGCTTGGGCTGCCCAGCGCAGAAAGTGTGGCCCAACAGCTCCAGGTTCTACTCACTAGGAGGACTGTTGCAAAAGCTGGTGCCGGCTCATGGCTCATCAATCCTGAAGAAAGCATCCAACGCTGTGCGTCCGACCTTTTACCTCTCATTGGTTCTGCTGCCTGGGAAAGCGACTTCTGCAACGGTCTCCTGAAGGAAGTCAGCACGCAAGGGCAGGCTCTGCGACAGTGACCTGAGGAAGCGCCCTATCGCGTGGTTTCATGCCCAGCGGCAAGGTGAACAGGCCGCGGCGGAGAAGCAACGCCTGCAAGGGACTTGCCGCCGCAGGCCAAGACCCAGGTAAGCCAGGCTTGCGCAGCAGCGTGAGTGCAAAATGAAAAAAGCAGCGTGAGTGCAAAGTGAAGGCAGTTGTACAACGAGTCCTCGAGGCAAAAGTAGAAGTAGGAAACGAAGTGGTGGCCCGAATAGGCCCGGGCATACTTGTTTTGGCCAGCTTCGGTCCGGGGGACGCGCGCGGGGAGCGTGAGTGGATGGCCAGCAAGATTCTCAGCCTGAGGATTTTTGAGGATGCAGGCGGAAAGATGAATCTGTCGCTGAGGGATGTCGGCGGGGAGATACTGGTAGTGCCGAACTTCACGCTTCATGGCGATTGCCGGCGCGGGCGGCGGCCAAGCTTCGATGGAGCTGCTCCGCCCCAAATCGCAGAAGCACTGTTTCATGGATTCCTCGAAGTCTTGCACACCGAAGGGCTACAGCCGCAGGCAGGCATCTTCGGCGCGCACATGACGGTCACCCTAACCAACGACGGGCCGGTGACCTTCTTGATTGATAGTCCTGGGGAAACCCAGGTACAATAAAACGGTGGCCGTGGGGCAGCGAGAAGCCAGAACAGGGAGGCAACGCCTC
>JANZZA010000340.1 GCA_026419655.1 Armatimonadota bacterium
CGTGCCTGTTGGCACTTGTCTGGCTGGCCCGGGTTGCCACGCAGCGTCCGTCGCCAAAAGATGCCCTCGTGGCCGGGATGCTGGTTGCAGTGGCGATGCTCTCAAAGTCGAGCGCGCTCCCTCTTGTTCTAGTTGGCTTGCTGGCTGTGTATTGGTCATGGCGACGCACGGCCGGGGTATCAGGGCCAGGAGAAACCGCTGAGGGGGCTGACCCTGCGTCCACGCAAGAAACGGTTGATCTTCGCGCACTGGCTACTGTCGCCGCCGCTTTCCTCGCGGGTTTTCTGCTGCTCTGGGGACCGTGGGCTGTGCGGAATACCGTCATCTACGGCGACCCTTTTGCGGCCGCCGCCTTCAAGCGGATTTTCAGCGTGGACCGCGCCACTCCTGAGTATTTCCTCTCACGTGGTCTCAGCGGCGCCCAGTATTACGCTCTGGTACTTTATCAGACGGCTTTGTCTTTCTGGGGTGTGCTGGGCCAGGCAAATATTTACCTGCCGTCTATCTTGTATGCTATTGGTTTTATCTACTGGGGGCTGACGGCCCTGGTAGGGCTCGGCGGCTTGGTCTGGCGCGGGGACCGCCCGCCGGCAGAAGTCGCTCCAATCTGGTCTCTTCTTGCCGTCCACGGGGCGCTGATGCTGGCCTTTTTCCTGCGTTTCAACGCGGATTTCTTCCAGGCCCAGGCCCGCTATTTTATGCCAGCAACGGCTGTGATAGCCTTCTATATGGCCCGTCCGTGGGCGCGGCGCGACTGGCCTAGCTGGATGAGGCGGGTGTCAGGCAAAGTGTGGATGTTAGGTATTACTCCGTTCTACCTATACATTGTTTACCTCTCAGCGGTGTGGGGATGGACTTGCATGGGCGAGGCGATGATGAGAAACCTGCCCCGTTAAGCTGTTTCCACTGAGGTTCATCCGCTTTTTGACGGTTGGGCGCAAGGCGCGCGATGAAGGTGAGAAGAAGCGGTAGGGTACCGGCGCGGTCAAGAGCGGGATATAAGGAACTGACGCGGGCCAAGTCACTGCAGACCACTTTTGCGGCCCAGGGGCCGGGGGCAGGAGTCAAGCCTATCTCCGCAGCAGAACAACGTAGAGTAGCATGACGGCAAGCATGGGGTTGATTTTGGGGGCCCCGAGCGGGCTATGAGGACGGGCAAAGCCCTTGGGGACTGTTTCAATCCCGCAGGGCGGTACGGTGTCGTATGTTATGGGCTGGCCACGAACCCACTTGGAAAGAGGGGCAAGGGTGCGAGGGGGCGAATAATCAGTCACCTCACCAAGCGGGAAGAGGGGGCGCATTATGGTGATACCGGCATTGTTGTGGGCGTTGGCGGGCGCGATTCTCGAGCCGGCGGCGCCGGAGAATCGCACTATCCTCGTAGATGACCAGGGCGCTGTTTGGCTGGTCATTGAGCATCCTCTCGCGCCCAGCCCCGGCCCTGTGGCGGTTGTCTGGCCGATGGCCGAGCCGGGCATAGACCTGGCCTCGGCCTGCGTACTGGGCTGCACGCCCGAGGGAGCTGTAACCGTTTTGGGGCGGCGAGAAACCGCCGACGCAGTGGAATGGAAGTTGTCGGTGGGGGGCACCGGCGAGGACACTTCAGTGCGGTTGGCGGCCCGGCTGCCGGAGCTGCGGGTAGAATGGCGGCACCTGGTGGCTGTGGACGCGGATGGGGCGGAATGGGTTCTGGCTGCGGCGGTGAGCGGGTGGAAAAGCGCGCCGGCCGACAACGTTGTCCTCCGGACGCCCTTTGGCACGTGCGAGGGAATATCTCTTCAGCCGGAAGTGATGCAGACCTTGGTGATATGGAGCAGCCGGGGAGTGGACGCGCAAGAGGTTTTGCGGTGGGACAGCCGCGACGGGCGCGAGACCGCAAGCCGTGTTCTTGTATTCCAGAGGGATCTTGCGTCAGAGTTTGGCGGGCGCCCACTGCCACCGGGGAAGGTCACAGTTAACACTCCCACCCGCCGACTCGTGCAGGATTTCCCTGGCGCCTCACCGGGAAGCCGGATCGAGCTGCAAGCGGGCGATGCACCGGCAATCCTCGTCAAACGCATCAAAGCGGCCAGTACGCAAGTTGATGTTCGGACAGATGCCAACCGCCGCCTGGCTGCTTTCACAGAAAGGTTGGAATACGAGTACGTTGTCAGCAACAGCCTGCCGGAGCCGGTAGAACTTGAGCTTGTGGAGCACCCGGCGAGGGGCTGGGAAGTCATACAAGCATCGGCGCCGTGGGAAAAGCGCGATGCGGACACCCTCGTTTTCACCGTCGCCTTGCAGGCCCGAGGGCAGGCAAAAGTAACGGCCACCTTGGTCAGACGCAATCAAACACCGGCGTGAGGGAGTATTTGCTTGCCTAAGGCTACTGTTGCAAGAGTTGCTGCAGCGCCTGGGAGATACGCTCCGAGGCAAAAGGTGAGACACACGAGTTAATACACTTTCGTGGCCCGGTATAAGTCAACACGGTGTTTTGGGGCAGCCCCCCCGGGGTGATCCTCCAGGCCTTACTCTTTCCTGCCGGAACAAAATCCTGAATAAACTGAATACTTCCCTGGCTTAAGGTACTGCCCAATTGTCCGCGAATTTTTTTCTGCCTGCGTTAGGAGTCCAGGGTGATTGCTGCAGAACCTGGATTGCACCTGGCCCAGGGCGAGACAGCGTACGGGGCTCAGCAGTTGGTCTTTTACTTGCGACGACGCCCTGCGGCTGCTCTGGTGCATTTTTCAAGGGTCGCCCGGGCGACTGTTGCAAAACCTTCTTTTCACG
>JANZZA010000364.1 GCA_026419655.1 Armatimonadota bacterium
CGAGCACGTGCCTCAGCGCGCCACCGTCGCTGGACGGTACGCATGGCCTTCGTCGTTTTGCTTCTCCCACTGCTGATGGCTCTCCAGCGGTCGTGGGCGGGACTCATCGTATCAACGCCGCGGGTGGGACGGGTCTTCTTCCCTGGAGAGTCTGTCAATGTTGCCTTGCGTCTGGACTCTGCTACCCCCAATGGTACTGCCAGCTACAAAGTCACGGACTACCTGGGCAAGGTCGTGGCGACGGGCCAACTGCCCCTGCGCCAGGACCAGGCCGCCACGCTTAGGCTTGGCAAGCTCTCAAACGGCTGGTACCGCATGGACATAACACTGCCTGACGGATGGCAGCATGTGGACGCCGTCTGTGTGCTGCCGCCGATGACCGACAGCGGCCGGCACTACAGGCTTTTCGGCGTCTGTGCGACTCTCGACAGTCAAGACAGAATGGACTTTCTTTCCTACGCAGGCATCCGCACTATCCGCCGCGACTGGGGCTGGCCCACCATCGAGCCTACCGAGGGCCAGTGGTCGCCCCAGTACACGACCACAATAATGAACTACGCCGCTGAAGCCGGTATGGAATTCATTCCCATCATCGGTTACTCACCACGGTTTGTCGGCGTGAAGCCTTTGGACGCCACGAGTGGCCGGCCATCTATCGCATGGCACACCTGGCCCATGGCCGACGAAACTAAATGGGTGCGCTTCCTGAACTGGTGTAAGGACTTCGCGGCCCGCTTTGGACCGGTGTACTGGCCGCCGTACCGTCTGGCTCCTAACGCAACCACGCGGCAGAAACTGGACCCGATCATCGCCTGGGAAGTCTGGAATGAAGCCGACCAGAACTATTATTACGGCCCGTGGCACCAGTACTGCGACTTATTGAAAATGGCCTATGGAGTCCTGGACGACCTGGCTAGGCCGGTCATCTATGGCGGCTCGTGCGGCCACTGGACGGAAGTCGGCATGGCCTACTCCTATGGCGCACGCAACTTCTTTGACCTGGCTGCCGGCCACGCCGGCCATGAACCCGACAGCTCGCTGGCCGATTGGCTTTACGGCGCCTACTCTATTGGCTACCGTTACGGCCTACCCTACGAGCTGGTCTTCACCGAGGGCTATTTCAAGGACGAAGCCACAGGCGTGCCGCCTCCGTTATTTGTGCTGCCCATGACTGCCAAGCTCCGCCACTGGGGCTTTGGCTGGCACTACAAAGGCATTGCCTGGGAAGCTTCTGCATCGCCCGACTTCTCCACGGACCAGTACTGCTTTTACCAAAGCTACGGTATCGTCCCCACGCCCTCTTATCTGGCCACGGCTGTAGCTCGCTACTGGCTGACTGACGCCGCCTATGTGGGGCGCTTGAAGCTCAACGGAGACACTGAAACATTCGTGTGGCTGCGCGATGAAGCGCCAACGCTACTGCTGTGGAAGCCCAGTGGAGCCGGCCGGTTGGCGGTTAAAGTTGCGGCCGGGGCTAAGATAGTTGACTTTCTAGGCCAGCAGACGGCGGCCGGCGGGCCGGGTCAAATCTCGGTTGATGTGGGACCGGCCCCCCGGTTGCTGGTCGGGGCAGACTGGAGCTACGTAGCTGATGCCTTGGATGCTCGACTGCAGGAATTCCAGGCAAGTCAGTTCGGAGCACAGCCGCCGACAGGCAAATGGTGCCCGTACATTGGTACCATTGACGCCGACTTGCAAAGCATTGGTGGCGAAACGTATCTCGCCGCGGTAAGAAAAACGCGGGTGGCATCTGCGGCGATGCGCGCAAAGCCCCGTGACGCCTACACCAAACTCTTCGACGCAGTGACTGCGCTCTGCAACGTCCTGACGCATATCGCCGCCTCCTCGAGCGGCGATAGCAGCGACGATAAACGCTTCAACGCCCTGTGGCGAATCCAGGCAATCGCCGAATGGCTGGCGGAGGTGGGTGATGCGCTGGGGGCGTATTTCGGCCAGCCGAAGGTAGCTAACTATCAACTGGCGGCAACCGCCTCACAGGTCTCCGCCGCGTGGTGTACTTCCGTGGACCATATACAGGGGCTTGAGCGCCCCCGGGCCCGCTCCCTGGCACGCCGGGCCGCAGCCACTCTGGCTCTTACTCGCGCGACAAAGGGAAGGACGCTCCGTCTCGTTGCAAGCGCCGAGGCCACTGCCGCATCCCTTTGGGCTCAAAGGGAAAAACCATTAAATACCCGCGTGCTGGGGTTTGCTGCGTTCCCCGACTCCGCTTACGTCGTCAAAGGACAACTGCTCGACCCATCCCGCCAGCAGCGCGTCTGGCTATATTTGTACAACGCCACCACGAAACCAGTCACAGCCAAGGTCAAGGTCGCTTTCCCAGAAGGATGGCGCCCGGCCGCTGCGGAGGCCGTGTGTACAGCACAGCCCGGGACCATAGTAATGGCAGGAGAAGTAGTTGTGACCCTGCCGTCGGAGGAACCGTGGCAAACGAAAAACGCCTGGCGGCCGGACTGCCCTCTGACAGTCCTGTGCCCCGCCGGCCTACCGGCAAATCAGGTAATAGACGTCTGGGCCGAAACAGGCACCGCAGCCTCGCCAAAGGCGGGATACTACTTCGCAATCGGGAAAGTGCCCCAATGATAACGCACTGCCTAATTGCCTGATAGCCCGGCTTCAGTCACGCCGGTAACTACCTCCACGCCCGAAGAGCCCCCTTGCAGGAAAAAGCTTCCGACGGCCGCTGTAAAAGGCTTGTCAGCGAGCAGAAGAAGTGGACCTTTAGGGGCCGCTGCAAACATCACTTGCCCGACGTCCAGACCCCACCCACGGTAAAAGGTCGGGCGCGCAGCGTTGTACAGGTTCCTATGAGCCGACCCCGGCTTGTGCAAGAGTGGCCTTAAGTGAAGCGAATACCAAAACGGCACCATTCAATTTCTGTACGACGGACATGCTATATGGTGGCTTGCGACGATAACCCGGGAAAGGCTTAGTCTCGGGACGTCTCCCAAAACTTTCTCGCGGCCTTTCCACTGGCCACGCTTCCGGCCGCCAGACTAAAACAAGCCAGCGCACACAGCGTGCTCTCTGGGCAACACGGAGCTTGTCTAGAGGCTCCGCACACCACAGTCACGCACGCACCAAGTGGTGACGTATCCGTTGCATGCCGCAGAAAGAACAAGGGCGCAGAGACGACCAGTCAGACAAGAACTATTCTCCACGCTGTCGCACTCGCGCAAAAAGCAAGACCGTCAGGTGTGCACCGGGATTACGTAGGCCCGCCCTTCGGCCACGCGGATTTCGTGCATTCGCAGCGCCCGCTCGATCAGCGCCACGGGGTCGGCGTCGTAAAGCACGTCTGCGCCGGTTTCCTTGTTGATGATGGCAACGATTTGACGGATGTGGGCCGCCACACCGTCAGTATCCTCAAGCACGCCGATCAGCTTGGCCTCATCGTAAGCAATAGCGAACTCACCTAGTGTGCCTGAGCGGCCCGCCACTACTACAACCACATCGCAACTGCGGATTAGCTCGATCTCCCGCCCCATCAGTCCGCTGCCGGTGTATATCAGCACGTCGTACTCCCGCCACGGCGAGTGGTACCGCTCAACGTGCTCCTGCCAGCAAAGGGCAGGAGAGATGCCTATCACCAGCCCCCCAGCCGACTTAGCGCCGAGAACGGCCTGGTGCGGATAGCCGGGACAGGCGCCGGTAATGAGCACGCAGCCAGCCTCGGCCGCTGCCTCGCCCAGCCTAAAGGCCTTCTCAGCAATCGCCGGGTTTATGTCCCCGCTGGCTGAGCCAACCACGCCCACTTTCGGACGCATCTCAATCATGGCCAATCCCTGCCCCACTAGGGTTTGGAATACGGGTCTTGCCATCCAATCTTTTCCAGGATAGCTCGCAACTTCTCGAGACAGATACGGCTGGCGACCTCACCGGTGGCCGAGAAAACCTGGCCGCCGGGACGGTCCAGAAGCTCACGGTCCAGTTCTTCTGTCGGGCGCCAATGTGTCTCCAGCGAGCAGACACCTTCATAGCCCATCTCCAAAAGTGCGCGGAATTGGCCAGGATAGTCAATGTATCCCCCGTCGCCGATTGGGACGCACCGCACCTCGCCCGTTGACGCGTCGCGAACCGCGTCCTTAAGGTGCATATGCACCATCCACGGCCGCAGGCGATCGAAAGCGTCTGGAAACGGTAGCTCACCCTCTTCCGCGTACACTTCATTGGCCGGATCCCAGATTGCCCTGACAAGAGGATGATTGAGCGCCGCGCAGAACTCGGCAGTCTCACGCGCTGTCGCCAGATGCGTTGAAGCCTCGTTTTCCAACCCCAAACAGATGCCAGCTTTTTCTGCCATCCTCACCGGCTCCTCATACGCGTCCAGAAGTTGCTGCCACACGTTGCGCGCCGGGCCCGTGCGCCAGAAGACAAAAGTCCTGACAACAGGTGCGCCCAGTTCCTGCGCTAACTGCAGACAGCGGTCGAGGATAGCGAGATGCTGACGGTACTGCTCACCATCGCCGAGGTCGCACTTAAGGAAAGGTGACGCTATAGAGCAACAAACTGCGCCATAGGCCTCAAGCAAGGACTTCATGCGGGCCACGTCGTCGGCACTCAGGTCCTGGGGCGCCTTATCCCACACCGTCCGCGGCTCAACATGACGTACCCCGTACTCGCTCATCACCTGAAGCACGCGCTCGAAGTCCTGTGAGATTTCGTCGCTGATTACGCCGAGCTTGAACAAAGCTACCACCTCCTATGGATTGCACCGACTCGTGGTGTCCTTGTGCCGGGCAGGGCTGCAGTACGTAATTCCGGCTGCCAATCCAACATGCCGGCTCAATAATGTATCCGTCCGACTTTAAATCGCCCGTCGCGAGAAAGGCCAGCCATGAGTACCGCTGCGGCGAGAGAATAGAGCCGTGACTCGGCGCTGTCTGCGCGCGATGTAAGAACCACCGGCGCCGCCGCACCAACCAGCACCCCTGCTACCCTGCCGCCAGCCAGGAAGGAAAAGGTTTTCACAAGAATGTTTCCGGCCTCGATGTCGGGCACCAAAAGTATATCGCACTGGCCCGCCACAGGACCTGAGACGCCCTTTATCCGAGCAGCTTCCACGCTGACCGCATTGTCCATCCCGAAGGGCCCGTCCACGATCCCATAAGGAAACTGCCCACGCCGTTGCATGGCCGCCAAGGCGGCGGCGTCGAGGGTAGCGGTCATCTTCGGATTCACCAGCTCGACAGCCGCCACTGCGCCCACCTTTGGCTCAGCAATACCAAACACCCGCGCCAGATACACGGCGTTGAGCACAATCATGGCCTTCTGCTGAAGGTCGGGAGCGATATTCATGGCGCCGTCGGTAACAAAGAGAAGCCGTCCTAGAAAAGTAGCCTCCAGGATGAATACGTGACTCATCAGCAAGCCGGTGCGCAGGCCGTTATCGGGGTCTAGAACGGCCCGGAGAAAATCGTCGGTATGAACCAGCCCTTTCATGAGGATGCTTGCCCGTCCCTGGCGTACTTCAGCCACTGCGCGGGCCGTCGCCACCAGCTCGTTTGGCTCGTCAACTATTTCCACTGCCCGCGCGTCTACGCCTTCCTTTTCGCAGAGTTCTGCGATTCGTCGCGCGTCGCCAAACAGAACCGGCGCG
>JANZZA010000517.1 GCA_026419655.1 Armatimonadota bacterium
CAGGCCCGATTGACCCACCTGCTCCTCAGTCACCACGGCCAGAAGGAATATGGCGCGCCCGTGCTCCCAATGACACCTGAGGCCTGCGCGCTTCACTACGCCGATAACCTCGATGCCCACGTCCAGTATTTCAGCGAGGTCGTGGAGCGGGGGTCACCAGGGAACCGCTGGTCAGAGTACCAGCGCCTTTTCGACCGCTATATCTACCTAGGCGGGGACCAGGGCAATGCTGCGTCCTAGACGGGCGGGTGAATATGAGACTGGTGTAAAACGCTCGTTTTGGGACCGCTCGGCGCAGAAAGTGCGATTTTCGCGCCTCCAAAATCGTACTCGCCAGGGAGGTCAGCAGGCGCAAAGGCCGGTTGTCCGACAGTCGCAATATATAGCGCTGGAACTCTGGGCGAGTCCGCTGCAGCGATGAGTATTCGCGACGAGGCAGTCAATGAGGCGGGGGCGCTGGATGCACTCTGGACGCTCGACCTAGGGGATAGCGCGTGGGGAATAAGAGGCTTTGGATGGACACAGGTGAGCAGGAGGCGGGTGGCATGGCGCGGAGACGGCAACCCCACTCCTGAACCCAAATAAAAGGCTCTGGACGGACACAGGTAAGCGGGAGAGGGCGTGAGAGTGAACTTCTTCCTGGACAGAGCGTCTCTGGAAAACAAGGACGCAAAGGTCGCAAAGATGGCCACCCTGGTACAGCGCGCCCAGGCGGGGGAACGCGAGGCCTTCGGCGATCTTGTAGAAGCTCACGCGGATCGCATATACACCTACTTGCTTCACCTGGTCGGAGATAGAGAGGAAGCTGAGGACTTGGCGCAGGAGACCTTCGTGCGAGCCTGGGAGTCTCTCGACCGCTTCCGTGGCGGGGCCGCCTTTTCCACGTGGCTGTATCGTATTGCGACGAACCTCGCCATAGATGCTATTCGCCGGCGCCAGCGACGTGGCCCAATCCAGTCTATAGACGCTCCTGTCCAGACCGACGACGGCGAATTAGACCGCCAGGTTGCAGGACAGGTGCCAGCTCCAGACGAAGACCTATTCAGGCAGGAACTTCAGCGTGCCGTGTGGGAGAGCATCCGAGAGCTTCCGCCGAAACTGCAACCCGTGCTCGTGCTGTATGACTTTGAGCAGTTAAGCTACGAGGACATATCACGCGTCCTGCTTATCCCGCTTGGCACGGTGAAGAGCCGCTTGTTTCATGCCCGTCAGCAACTAAAGCGCTTACTGTCGGCGAAAATGCCAGTGGACGAGTACTTAAGCACCATACGGCAAAGCTCCTGGCCACCCGTGAGGTGAGGCAGAAATTAGAATGGTCGGATAGCACTTGAGCGCGGTGGATGGCTGCCTGAAGCGATGCTGACAGCAAGTTTGCACAGGCGCAGAGGCGAGTGAGGAGCCATGAAAAGGCTGAAATGCACTCAGGTGAAACGCATTGTGACCTTGCAAGAGCCAGCCGCTTGGCCGATTGGTCTGAGGGACGCCATAGAAGCCCATATGGCTGACTGCCCTTCGTGCCGGCGAGAACTGGCGCTTTCGGACCTCGTGAGGGAAGCCCTACGGCAAACGCCGACTTACCGCGCTCCTGCTGGCTTCGCTCCGTCCGTGATGGGGAAAATCGCAGAGCGCGAGATTCTTAGAAGTCGCCGCTGGCCTCACCGCCTGGTGGCATGGAGCAACGCTCGTGCGGTTCTGGCAGCGGCTGCGGTTGCCGTTATGCTGGTCGGCAGCACTCTGGTATATCTTCGGTACCAGGGCGACGTCATGCCGTCCCCTCCAGTGGGACACGGAGGCGTGCACGTCCCAACATACTACCCCAATCCCCGGTCTGAGGTCGGGCAAGTTCCACCTGAGGCTAAAGGGGAAATGGACCAATCCCCGCGTGGAGATGCAAGTTTGGTCGAACAGCTCATTTTCTACCACGAACAGGCCGCGCTGCACGAAATAGGTACTGACGCTGGCATCCTCATGGCGAGAGGTGGGCCGTAAAGCGCAGCCGTAGGCCGGTCTGTAGCCCGATTTGTCTTGCGAGCCGCGAAATACATAGTGGTTCTGTGGTAACCGAGATGGAGAAACTGGCAGGAGGCGTCCGAGAATTCATATTAGCAGTCGGGCAGGGGCGCCGCTGCAGTGTTGGCCGGCGGACGGCGGTCGTCCTCAGCGGCTTTCTCGCCGCCTGTGCCATGGTGTGGGCTGCCCTGACTGTAGAGGAAATTCTGAGTAAGGTTCATGCCGACCAAGCCACCTATCAAGGTGTCCGTGTAGTGCAATTTCAAGGGCCTCAAGGGAGCTTTGCGGTGCGACAAAAGGTCCACCACGCCCCTGGAGGTCGCGAGAGGTTCGAGGTCCTCTCTCCGCCGGCCATGGCAGGAAAACTCTATGTAAGCGACGGGAAGCGGGCGTGGAGGTACGACCCCCAGCGGCGTGAAGCCGCCGAAATGCCTATTCCGCCATACTTAAGCCACACGCGCCCTGGGGGGCCACGTCATCCCAGAGGGCCTTTCACATGGCCGTGGGACGCCAACAACCAGTGGCGACACAAAGGCATGGCGACCGTCGCAGGCCGAAAATGTTACGTCCTGGAATGGGGCTGCCCGGCCGGCAAACCCGCGCTGACCCTCTACGTGGACAGCAAGCAGTTTGTCATTCTTGCTCTTGAGCGGCGCGCACCTAATGGAGCATTGGTCGAGAACTGGAAGTTTGAAGTCGTCGAGTTCCCTGAAAAGCTCGATCCCAAACTGTTTACGTTCGTGCCTCCTCAAGGTACCAGGATTATCCGTCCAGGACCGCCGGCTGAACCAATTGCCCTCTCGGACGTGCCCAAAAAGCTGCGGATGAAACCTGTCATACCGGCCTGGCTTCCGCCTGGATACCGATTGCTAGAGCAACGCGTCGCTGTTCTGCGAAAGCATAAACGAGAAGTCCTGTGGCTGCAGTTTTCCAATGGGACAGACACCTTCTCATTGTTCCAGAGCTTTCGCCTGCCTCCGTATAAACAAGGGCCGCCCGGGGCTGTGCGATGGGATTACGGTCCTTACACACTGGTCGTTGTAGGCAGGCTAAGTCCCCAGGAATTTGAGGCCATGCGCAAGTCCCTCAGCGAGTGGCCAAGGCAGTAGCCCGCCACATTAGGCCACCATGGTTCAAGAGTGTTCCCGAGGGCCCATCGTCCGCCGCAGTCCGACTATCCATGCGAATGTGTGCTAGCCCGGGCCCCAGAGATGTACCAGGCCACGAGCTGGGCAGGGGTTGGGGCTGAGCTTTTTACCCCAAAAGCGTACCCTCTAAAGGCGAACATCAAGTCCTGGCGGCGATGGAGCCACGAGCCATCAGCTAGCGGGCTGATGGACAGCAAGTGGTGCCGGGGAGCCGATTGACATAAGAGTGATTATGCGACGTGCCGTGCCCAGAATACCTTATGCAGCTTCACGCGTCTACTCGGCCAATCGCCCGCCTCAATCCCTACTCACTAAAGGACCAAGCTGCCCTACGGGTACTGCATAAAGTTGACCTAGGGGGAGTCAACATAACCGGCGCCGTCAGCTTTCCATGATCCTGCGGATGGCCGCCGCTGATTCCGCCAGCGGCGCCGTGGCGGTATCCACTTCGGAGATTAGCGCATCGTCATAGCCGAGCCGCCGCAGCTCAGCCATTACTGCTGAAAAGTTCACGTCCCCCTCGCCGAGCGGTGTCCACCGATAGCCCTCCCGCGCGAAGTCTTTAAAGTGAACTTTCATCAAGTGGCGGCCACAGATGCGTGCCCACTGCTCTGGATAGCCAAAGATAACCATGTTACCGGTGTCGAAGAAAAACCCAACTCTGCTTGACCCGACCTCGTCGAGAAAGGCGGCCATCTCAAGCGGACTTAGCAAGAATTTGTTCCACACATATTCGACGGCGAGGTTAACTCCCGCAGCTTCGGCATGGGGGGCCAGCCGCTGTAGCCCTTCGAGCGCCCGATAATATGCTTCATCGTAGGCCACATCAGCAGTTACACTGCCGGGCACTACTAGCATGGTGTCAATCTCCATTCCAGCGACAATATCAATGAGCCGGCGGAACAGGTCGAAGGAGATGCTCCTAGCCTGTGGGTCTGCGGCTGTGAGGCCGGGATTGGGTACTGAAGGACATGCTGAGCAAAGATAGACCTCTTCTTGCTGCGCCGTTGCTGCAAGCTGCCGAAGTTGCTGTTCTGTTGAGTCTAAAGAAAGTTCTCCGTGCTCGCGAATGACCACCTCCATCGCTTCATAGCCAGCTTTCTTGGCCTCGCGGATCGCTTGCGCAAAACTCCAGTCATGCGGGAGTACCAGACAGCTTATGCCCACTTTCATGCTAATTCTTCTCCAGAGAACACCGGTGATTTGCCAGGTAAAACGGTCGCGGCCTGCTGACCAATCCTGCAAATAGAGCGGCCGGGCGGACAAGTTCGGCGCTGCCCCAGCCACTCCTCCGAGTGGCCCCCCAAAAGGAAGACGGTTTACGATATGGAAGAAACGCAACCCGCTCAATGCAGTGGGACGGAGTCTCGCCTAAGCTGATATAGAACCCTTGGAGGGTGTCCAATGTCGAAGCTTGCGCTCTTTGGAGGACCAAAGGTTCGCGAGAAGCCTTTCCCTTCCTGGCCAGTACGCGACGAGGGCTGCAAGAAACGACTTGCCGAAGTCGTTGACTCGGGTATCTGGGGCATCGGCGGCGGGAAACAGGCCGAGTTCGTCAGGCGCTTCGCAGAGTTTTGCGAAGCTTCGCATTGCGTCGCCTGCAACAGCGGCACGACAGCTCTGGAGATTGCTCTTCGTGCCGCTGGTATCGGCCCGGGTGATGAGGTGATCGTTCCCCCGTACACCTTCATAGCCACGGCGTCCGCCGCCATATATGTTGGCGCCATCCCGGTATTCGCAGATATTGACCCCGAAACCCTGACTATAAACCCCAATGCAGCAGAAGCGGCTATCACCGAAAGGACTGCAGCCATTATAGCGGTGCACATTGCGGGAATGCCTTGTGATATGGCCGCCCTGACCGGTCTGGCGCGCAGTCACGGCCTCAAACTCATCGAAGACTGCGCGCAGGCCCACGGGGCCGAATACGGTGGCCGGCGCGTTGGCGCCCTTGGCGACGCTGGCTGTTTCTCCTTCCAGTCGTCCAAGAATATAACGGCGGGCGAAGGCGGAGCCCTTGTTACCAACGACGACGCGCTCTACGGCCGGGCCTGGTCAATCCATAACGTGGGGCGGGTCCCGGAGGGCGGTTGGTATGACCATCGAGTGTTAGGCTGGAACCTGCGCATCACCGAGTTTCAGTGTGCAGTTCTGTTGCGAGGGCTGGAGTTGTGGCCTGATCAGGACGCCCGACGGCAGGAGAATGCGGCACGGCTGCGGGGGCATTTAGAGGACATTCCCGGCCTGCGGGCGCAGGCTTTCCCGCCTGGAGCGACTAAGTGTGCTTATCACCTGTTCCCGGTGCTCTACGACCAGGAGAGTCTTGACGGTCTGCCCCTCGCCCGGTTCCTCGAAGCCCTCAATGCCGAGGGGATACCCGCCTGGACCGGCTACAACCCGCTATATCGAGAGGGTGTATTCCTTGATGGCCTGGACATGAAGGGTTGCCCATTTGCCTGCAAGTTCTATACGGGCAAGGTTGACTACAGGTCGCTGGACTTGCCCAACGTGGAGCGCATTTGTCGGGGCGGGGCTTTCTGGTTATTCCACTCGCTGCTGCTCGGTGACCCGTCGGACACGGATGACATCGGCGAAGCAATGCACAAGGTTTACGAGAACCGGGCCGAACTGTTGTGCCGATGAGCAGATGGCGTGGCCGCAGTGGACTGACGCTGGCACTCCACGACAGTAGCAGGCAGTGTTGTCGGGGACTACTTGGTAGACAGCCGAACAGAGGGGGAGTGACAGCGGCACTCCACGGCAGCGGTAGGACTTGTTGTCGAGAACTGAGCAGCAGATAGCCGTGCATCACTCTACTGACGGCAGTACTTCGCTGCGGTTGCCAAACGCGTTGTAGAGGGCCTAGGAGCACATAGCCGAGCATCCTGTCAAACCTGCACTGCACGGTAGCAGTAGGGTGCCCTCTCGGGGGCTTATAAGCAGATAGCCGGGCATAAGTGTGCTGACGGCAGTAATTAGCAGCGGTAGCAGGATGCGTTGTCGAGTCGCAATGAGAAGATGGCATAGCCTCACGGTGTTGAAGGGGACGATACTAGTCTTGAGCGTTGGGGTCAGCCGGGCAGCGTATCTTGAGGGGCTGCTCTGCGAAGACCCAATGCCGTGGCCGGGGCGTCTACTTCGGTGCGCAGTCGGGCCAGCCACCGCAGGAGCATGGGCCGCACCCACGGTAGGAGATGTCACTGGCGACGGTGTGGCAGACCTGGTAGTGGGTAGTGCCTACGGAGACGTACTCCTCTACGAAGGGCGTCCTGATGGAGTTTTCGGGCCGCCGCGACTGTTGCTGGTCGGCGACGTGCCCGAAGCCATGCCAACCCTCCAGCCGGCTGTGCCGTGCTTGCTCCGAGGTAGCGGCGACCTTCTGGTTCTGCGCGCAGGTAGGCTATTACGGTACCGGCGGACGGCTCTAGGCCTCGCCGCCGGTACAGAAGTGACAGGCTCCGACGGAGCGCCTCTTGCTGAGCAGCTTGTGAAGGCTGGTGGTGCGTCTCCTACAGGCCTCGCTGCGTCAGGTGGGGAAGACCTTTTTGTCGCGGATGCGAGGGGCCGGGTGTGGCACGCAGCCTTACTTAAGTCGGAACGCTGCAGTGACCTGAGGCCGTTGACGTATGGGGGCGGCCAGCGTCTTTCCTTTCCCCCACCCGTCTCCCTTGCCGTCGCCGATGTGGACAACAATGCGGAGGAAGAGCTTGTTATTGGCAGCGCCACTTCGATACATGCGTGCGACTTCTTGGGGGCTGAGGTGTCAGCACCACAAAAGCTTGCACAAGACATACGCACGAGAGAAGGCCTGGTTGCAGAGCGTCTGGCGCCGGCAGCAGAGCGGCCTGGCGTGCTTGTCATTGGGACACGCTGGGGGACTCTACTGCGCTGCCGGCTGGAAAAAAGACTGGTTACCGCTGTGGAGCCGGTGCAGGCGCAGGAGGTTCCTCTGGATTGTGGCCTGTGCGCTGCACCGAGTGCAGTTGACTGGGACGGGGACGGCAGGCTGGATCTGGTAGTAGCCGGCGCGGACGGCCTGATACGTGTTTTCCTGACGCTGCGCGGCGGCCTTTTCGACGGGCCCACGACTCTCGCTGATAACACAGGGCCAATACGACTGCCGGTCATTGACGGATATGCTGCAGGGTGCCCGGCCTTCGCTGACCTTGATTGCGACGGACGAGTGGACCTTCTCGTCGGGTGCATGGACGGCCGCGTGCTTGTTTACCGCAATGAAGGCCGCTTTGTCCCAAAGGGTCCCCTGCACGTGGGTGGTCAAGAACTGGTGTGCGCGGGTGTCCCAGCCGTCGAACCCATTGACTGGGATGCTGACGGCGACATTGACCTGTTAGTCGGCACACAGCCACGGCCAGCCTCCGACAGTGCCGAGGTGCAAGCCGAGTCCCTCTCCCCTATTCAGTTCCTGGAAAATCAGGCGACGCGTGGAGCATGGTGTCGGTACCACAAAGCCGTGCCAGTTGACATGGCTGCGCGGTGGCAAGGCGTGCAAGGAGAAGGGGCATACATAGGGACCTGGCAGTTACGTTTGTCACCGCGACTTCAGCGTGATAGGTCGGCTCTTGTGCTCGGCCCGCTGGGGGTGTACGTTTTTGGGTTGGCAACGGTGCCACCCGCGTATCCGCGACTTGTAGCTGAGACAGAAGGTGGCGTGCTCCGCCCCTGGCGGGCGCGGGGTGCGGCGTGGAGCATGTGCCAGTTCGGCGACGAGCTGGCGGTTGGCCTCGGTCCTTACGGCTTCGTCAGCCTGGCGCAGATGCCGCACCATTGAACAAGACACGGGACTGTTCAAGTTTTGAGCATTTTGGTCCCGTAAACGAAGGAGAGGTGAGGGTGGCATTGTCGAGCCACTAGGACTATCCCAACCGCCCAGGTGTCGGGCACGATAGAAGAACTCCAAGGCGACTTCACCATTTCATATTGTGGGCCGCCAAGTGTGGAGCGGAGGGCATACGAGGAGCTTTCACGAGCGCGAGGGGTGCAAACAGGAAGAAAAAGTTTGGCGAGAGGGCTCGGGGGGGAACCGCGTTGAAACGGGGACTGTTGCGAGAGCTGGTGTTGGCTTAGCCAGAGTGAAGAAAGTGGGCAACGCTGTGCGCCCGCCCTTTTACCTGCGATTGCATCAGGGCGCCTGGAAAGCAACTTCCGCAGCAGTCGCCAAAAGGATTTTCCCCAGAAACAGGTGGGGCAGGCACGTTTCCCCGGGTTCTCGCCATTGGTCAGAAGAGAATCTTGAGGAAACTACACAAGCCTCAAAACACGTAATAGGTGCCTTATGTGTGGCTTCTGGTGTAAAGTGGTGTTTCACGCGCTTGTCATACTGGACGTTGTCGCGCTGGCGGCAGCGGGCGGGGTGTGGCTGTCCAGACCGTGGTGGGAAAACGTTTCCCCACCCGCGGTGGCAATGGCGAAGACCTGGGCGCCCATGAGATTGGGCGATACTGGACAAATGTGCTGGCGTCCCTTGGAATGGGTGTTGAGATACCGCGAATCACCAGGTGAACCCGAAATCTGGCAGTGGGATGCTGGGCCCGGGGGACGACTTGTCGTGGCGGTTGAGCGGAGCTGGGCGATGGGAGAAAAAATCCTTGCCGGTCAGCCCGCTTTGGACCCGCTGCTGGATACCTTGTCCCGCCGCAACGGCTTCGCAGCCAGCCCCGTTGTGCCGGCTACTGCGGGGAGGCTGCAGGGGCAAACTGCCACCTTCGCCTTCTGGCAATTCGGCGGATTGCGGCCAATTGCGTGGTGCGGTTGGGTTTTCCGCGCGCAAGACGCGGGCCTGGTCTGGACCGCCTGCGCTACCGCACCCAAACAGGGATGGGAGACTTTCAGCGCGGATGCCTGGGCACTGGTGGCGAGCATCCGGCCCGTAGGGCAAGCAGGGAACCACGTCGGCGTTCAATCTGCAAGCGACTAAGGAGCTGACTAAATGGGCTTATACCTTCCGGCGGCAGCCATTGGAAACGGCAGGATTCTGGCGACCGTCGGGGCGCGGGCAGAGCTAATGGGTCTCTTTTGGCCGCGGCTGGACTTTGCGCAGAACATTCACGAATGCATGCCTGCCTTGTACGTCGGGCGTCCAGGCGAGGGAACTTTTCTGTGGACATGGGAAAGTGCGGCACGGAGCAGCCAGGAGTACGTCCGGGACACCAACATTCTCACCACCCGCATAGATTTTTCAGATTTTGGCGTGCAAATGATTTTCACGGACTTTTGCCCACCCGAAGAGAGCGCCGTAGTACGCCGCGTCCAGATAGAAAATGTCGGCGAAGAAAGCTTTTCGGGAGTATTCATGCACTACTTCGAATTCTGGCTAGGTGAGGTGCAGTGGAAACAGGGTGTGCACCTGGAGCACAGCTACGGATGCATGCTTCAGTATTTCCGCGATTGGGCCGTGGCTGTCGGAGGTACTCGACCGGACCTGTGGCGGTGCGGCAAGTGGCCACCTCAGACCGAATCTAGTGCGAAAATAGATATGTTTGACGGGCATCTGAGTGGCCAGCCGGAAGACATCGGCCAGGTGAACTTCGCCCTCGGATGGAATGTAAACCTAGGCCCTGGTCAGACGTGCGAGATTGCTATCCTCATCGTCATTGATAGCACAAGGGAAGCTGCCGCTGGGCGCTACGTGCAGCTAAATACCATTGGGGTAGAGCGGCTCCAGGAAAGCTGTGCGGCTCAAGAGCGGCAGTGGCTTGCGCGGGCTAAACAAGTCAATGTTGCCGACTGGCTAGCAGCGGCCTATCGCCGGGCTCTTCTAAGTCTCAGGATGCTTTGTGACGAGCAAACCGGAGCCATCATTGCTGCACCCGAGTTTGACCCGGCCTATGAGATGTGCGGTGGCTACGGGTACTGCTGGCCCCGCGACGCCGCCCAGGCAGCCTTCGCTCTTCAGGCAGCAGGCTATCCTGAATATCTCGACCGCCTGGCAGTATGGCTGGCAGCGGCGCAGATGCCGGGCGGTGTGTGGGGGCAGCGGTACTGGTGCGACGGACAGGTGGCCTCCTCATGGGCGCTCCATGACGACTTCCTTCAACTGGATGAGTCTGCTGCCGCCGTGCTAGTTTTGTGTGAGGCACTGAAACGACGGATTGAAACGGGCCAGAGGCACGAGGCCATGGCAGAAGGTTTGTGGAATGCTATTAGAAGTGGGGCTACGGCCTTGGCCAGCCGCCTGGACGACGAAGGGTACCACACGCGCGCCTGCGACCTCTGGGAAACCCACGAAGGTGTTTTCACGTATACCCAGGCTGCAGTCGCTGCAGCTTTGGCCTCGTCGGCAGAAGTAGCTCGCCAGATGCAGGCCTCCGCGCTGGCGGAACGACTTGAGGAGGCCGCAGATAAGGCGCTGCGGGCAATGTTTTCCTTATATGGCGGCGGATATTTTGCTCGCGGCCGCATGGACGGCAGGATAGACCCAACCGCAGATAGCTCCGTGCTTGGAGTGGTCGAGCCGTTTAGGATCCTCGACCTGTCCGTGCCGGAGCAAAGAGCCATGGTGGAGTCTACCCTGCGCACCATAGAGAAACGACTGGGGTACAACTATCCTGATGGGCGCGGCATAATGCGCTACGAAGGCGACACGTATTTGCAGGGGGCCGTAGGAGCCGTAAACACCCTTTGGGCCGCCCTTGTGTGTTACCGGCTGGCGGAAAGTGCGCGGGGGGCCCACGAGGTGACACAATACAGCAAGCGAGCCGACGAGTTTGTGAAATCCGTGTTGGCGCGTACAACGCCGGCCGGGCTAATACCGGAAATGCTTCCCCGGTGGCCAGGAGTGCCGTACTGGGCTGCCCCGCACGCATGGGGGTCAGCGCTGATGGTGGACTGCGTGCTGGTGGCTTCCCGGATTGCCGCACGTGCGGCGACCGACACGCAGGACAACTGAATCTCGTGTCAGCCAAGTCGCCGGCGAAGAACCGAGTCCCTGTGCTGAGTGTTGCAAAACTTGCCTGAATGTAGTGGCCAGCGCGTGTGCAGGACACATTGGAGTCTGCAAGTTATACTGGACGGGTGCGACTCACCTGTAGAATCAATGTTTTGGAGCAGTCACCCGTGAGGATTCCACGGAACCAGCCAGACGCCGTAGTGGGCCGTCTACACGCGCTGCAAGCCTTGTCACTAAGACGCGCGTCCACTCGAAGCAAAAGTAAGGAACTTGAAAACGGGCCACAGAGAATGTTTTTCGCAGCTTTTTCTATAGGAAGCTCCCCGGGGGAAGCTGTTTCGCTGGGTGTAGCTGCAGCCGGAGCATTTGGTCATTAACTGCCTGGCTTCGAAAACACTGGCCATCTGCCACCATTCGAGAGGAGGAACCACTGGTGGAGTACCGTGGGGCTTTTGATTTCTTCGATTTTGGCCGCGTGCGCACATACCCGATTAGCCAGCGGCCGAACAAGGTCAAAGCGGCGGACCTTGTGTGGCCACAAGCCGTGCGCAAGCAAGCGCCGCCGGTGCGGGAGGACATTGAGCACGTGGCTGAGCATATCGTCCAGGCGCGGGCGGGTGGGCGGCTCGTAATATGGATGATGGGAGCCCATCCCATTAAGCTCGGGCACAGCCCACTTATCATTGACCTGATTCGCCGCGGCGTGGTTTCCTTGTTTGCTACACAGGGAGCAGGCTCTATTCACGACTTCGAGCTAGCCTTAATCGGTGAGACAAGCGAAAACGTCCCCAGGGCTCTCCCCGAAGGACTTTTCGGCATGGCAACGGAAACCGGGCGATATATGAATGACGCTCTTGTAGAAGGCCATCGCCGTGGCCTGGGTTACGGCGAGGCCATTGCACGAATGATACTCGGCGAGGAAATGCCATATAGGGTGGAATTTGCTCACCCTGACTGGAGCATCCTGGCCTCAGCATATTTGGCGGACGTAGCGCCGACGGTGCATGTCACGATTGGCACGGACATCATTGACCAGCACCCCAACTTCGACGGCGCCGCTAAGGGCGGTTGCAGCGGGCGTGACTTCGGCGTCTTCGCGGCTGCTGTATGTAAGCTCTCAGGTGGTGTCGTCGTGAACATTGGGTCGGCGGTTACCATGCCTGAAGTTCTGCTGAAAAGCGTCTCCATGGCCGGGAACACGGGTAAGCCGCCGATGGGCTTGGTGACAGCAGATTTTGACATGCGCCCTGCCGACCCGGCCGCCGAAGGCGACCCGTCGCGGCCGGATTTTTATTTCCGAGACCTCAAGAGCGTCGTGGTGCGCATTCCGAGAGCCTTCGGTGGCCACGGCCACTATGTCCAAGGTAACTTCATTGAGACGGTGCCACAATTATGGAGTGCCATAGACCGGCGGTGGCCTCAGTGATGTCGCCAGGCCAACGGACGTCGTGACTATCCAGACCATGATAGGAGTGCGGCGATGACAAAGGCTACTAGTGCCAGCACTACACCATGGGTTTCCGCCGAACGCCGCTACCGACTGGCGTGGTTTGGGGTCCTAGCAGTAGCTGGGGTGCTATATTTTGCCTATAACGGCCAGCACAGGCTCTTAGACCCTGATGAGGGCCGCTACGCCGAGATCCCGCGAGAGATGCTTGAAAGCGGGGACTTTATCACGCCTCGGCTGAACTACGTGAAGTACTTCGAGAAGCCTCCACTACTCTACTGGACGGTTGCGGCAGCGATGGCAGTTTTCGGCCCCAGAGAGTGGGCCATGCGCGGCGTATCGGGGGCCGCAAGCCTGCTAACGGTGCTTGTGACAATTGCCCTTGCTACGCGAATGTTCTCGAAAGGAGTTGGAGTACTGGCCGGCTGGGTGCTCGCAACGAGCCTCTTGCCATTAGTAATGGCGCGGCTTTTGACGACTGATGCACTATTTACGCTGTGTCTTACTGCCAGTTGGGCGGCCTGGTGGTTGGGTTACGACGCCCGTCCAGGGCGTGCGAAGAAGACGTGGTACGCAGCAGGTTGGGCGTGCTTGGGCCTGGCTGTGCTCACCCGTGGGCCGGTAGCGCTTGTGCTATCAGGTGGGCTCATCGTTGTTTTCCTGACGGCGAGAAGGGACCTGGTAGAACTTCGCGTACTGCTAAATTGGCCAGGGTTGTTGGTTTTCGCATTAATAACGGTCCCGTGGTTCTACCTTGTGAGCGTCCGCAATCCTGAATTCCTTCACTTCTTCTTCGTCGTACAGCACTTCCAGCGTTTTCTGGGTGAAACGAAAGAGCACATAAAACCCTTCTGGTTTTTTATTCCGGTAGCCGTCATGGGGATGGGTGGCTGGGCTCTACTCACCCTGCCGGCCTTAGGCGCCGCTATCCGGGACGCACTTGTGGCAGTGCGAGGTGCACGGCGCGTCTCTGATGCGGAACCCAAGCCTGGCCCGGCGGTTCCGTCACAGTCCTGGGCGGCGCTTTTCTTACTCGTGTGGGCGATTGTGGTCGTCGGATTCTTCAGCGCAAGCAAATGCAAGCTCATGCCCTACATACTGCCTGCGTTCCCTGCGCTGGCCGTGCTAGTGGCCCGTTATGTTGACACGGGCGGAGCCACCCGGCCGTGCGCGCGCGCAGGTGCGGCAGTCACGGCTGTTCTGCTGAGTGGCGCAGCGATAGCCATAAGCAAGTTGCAAGGCTCCCAGGATACGGTCCCGCCACAGACGTTAGCGGCGACGGGGGCCTGGCTGGAGATTGCTCTGGCGGCTGCCGCTGCTGGTTTTCTCTTCGTTACTATCCGCCCGCGAGGCCACCCGTGGGCCGCCGGGATGGCTCTCGTGCTGGCGTTTCCGCCCATGGCTGCTACTGTTCCCATCGTCGCGAAATACAAACGGGTTGCGGCGTTGGTCACTCCCTTGCCACCTCTCCCGCCTCAGGTGCGAGTTGCCGAGGTGCGCGACTACGACCAGAGCCTGGCCTTTTATCTTCGACGGCGAATCATTCTGGTGCAATACGTCGGCGAGCTAGCCTTCGGGCAAAGTGTCGAGCCCGCGCCGGAGTTTTTCCTCGAGGATGAACGAGCTCTGCAGCGTCTGGCAGCGCAGGGGCCTGTGCTTGTAAAGGTGGAACCCGAACACTGGCCACATGTCCGGCAGTGGGGTATTCTTCGTCCGGTCGCAGCGAACACGTCAAATTTGCTGCTCGGCAACGCACCTTTCTTCCACCTGACCGGTCTAAAACCATGGCCGGAAGACGCAGTAAAGCAAGGGCCGCTACTTCTGCTACCGCGGCGATAGTAGGCCACGGGGCAGGAGAGACGGGTAAAGCAGCCAGAAGGAGACTGCATTTCTTTGGGGCACGACTTTGGTCTCAACAATCAGCCACTTCGCCAGAATTTTTTGCCTTTCAACCGCCCACAAATCGGCGATGCGGAAATCGCCGAGGTCCTCGAGACCATGCGCTCCGGATGGTTGACTACCGGACAGCGGGTGGAACTCCTCGAAGCAGCAATTTCTAAATATTTGGGCGGTGACTTGGAAGTCGTCTGCGTCAATTCCGGGACGGCTGCATTGCATCTGGCAGTTTTAGGCGCTGGCTTGGGTCCAGGCGACGAGGTAATTACTACGCCCATGACCTGGCCGGCAACAGTCAACATGATAATGCTTGCAGGTGCTCGCCCAGTTTTCGCAGACATTGACCGCCATACGCTGAACATACGGCCAGAACTGGTCGAGGCAGCCATTGGGCCGAGGACAAAAGTGGTCTTACCGGTGCACTTCGCGGGGTTATGCTGCGACATGGAAGCTCTTGGGCAGATAGCCAAGCACCACGGTCTGGCCATCATTGAAGACGCAGCTCATGCTTTTGGGGCGGCATGCGAGCAGGGCCTGGCCGGGTGCCTGGGCGTAGCCGGATGCTTCAGTTTCCATCCCACAAAACCAATCACCACTGGCGAAGGTGGCGCTCTGGTTAGTCGCGACCCGACAATCGCCGAGCGCGCCCGAATTCTGGCCTTCCACGGGGTGACGCGTGGTGCCCGTGCTCGCGCAGCGGGGACAGCCGACTACGAGGTTGTTGAGCTGGGGTTCAAATACAACATGCTGGACCTGCAGGCGGCCATCGGACTGCACCAGATTGCTAAGGCAGACGAACTCCGCCGCCGACGTGCAGCTATCGCCGCGGTCTACCGTGAGTTGTTAGGCGACTTGGATGGCGAATTGCTTTGGTTGCCCCCCGACGCGCCCTCGGACTGGACCCATTCCTGGCATCTGTACGTAATTAAGCTCAATCTGGAACGTCTCAACCTCGACAGGGCTGGTTTTCGTGCTGCTCTTCGGGAAAGAAACATCGGCACCGGCCTGCACTATCTCAGCCTTCACCTACAGCCCTTCTACGCTCGGGAGCTAGGCTGTTGTCCGGAAGACTTCCCCGAGGCCGCTTGGGCTTCTGAGCGAGTCGTGAGCTTGCCGTTGTTCGCAGATATGACCCAAGAGGACGCCGCTGACGTGGCAGCAGCCGTAATAGAGGTGCTGAAACAAAATGCCCGATAGTCTGCCAGCCGTCAGCATCGTGGTGCCGGTGTACAACGAAGAGCAAGTCCTGCCGGCTCTGTTTGAGGAACTGGAGAGGGTCGCGCCGGCTCTACCTCAGCCAGTGGAGTTTGTTTTCGTCGACGACGGCAGCACGGACGGCTCAGGTGAGATACTGGCAGGCTTTCGCAGCCAGGTGGCAGTGGTGAAGGTCGTTGAACTGGTCGTGAATGCTGGACAGCACCCCGCGGTAATGGCGGGGCTGCGAGCAGCAGATGGGAACGTCGTGGTCACCCTGGACGCCGATCTCCAGAATCCCCCGTCGGAGATACCAAAGCTTGTGGAGAAGGTGCGAGAAGGCTACGACGTTGTAGCCGGGTGGCGGCGGCATAGGCACGACCGCCTTTCGCGACGCCTGGCCTCTTGGTTGATGAATCGGCTCGTCGGCGCAACCACCGGCCACCACCTTCACGACTACGGCTGCATGTTGAGGGCATATTCAAGGCCCGTGGTGGACGCCATTAAGCAGTGTCCTGAACGGCACACATTCCTGCCCGTGCTAGCGAATGCCTTTGCCAAGCGCGTTGCGGAAGTAGAGGTGTCTCACGCTGAGCGCTCAAGGGGGGCCACAAAATACTCGTGGAGCAAACTGTGGCGGCTCAATTTGGACTTGCTCACCGGCATTAGTACATTGCCTCTGCATTGGGTAAGCTTGGGCGGATTGTTCGTAGCGCTCATCAGCTTGTTCTTCGCCGTGCTACTGATGGTGCGCCGCATAATCGTCGGCCCCGAGGTCGAAGGCGTGTTCACCCTCTTCGCCATCCTCTTCTTCTTCATCGGGGCACAGATTTTCGCCACCGGATTGATAGCGGAGTATCTCACCCGCATCTACGACGAAGTACGCCGGCGGCCACAGTACCTTATTCATCGTGTTGTGCAGCACAGTCCGACCGCCGCCGGTGAAGGGCCGTCCACGCCAGGCAGCCACTATGACCGAGGATAGAACCATGCGTGTTGTGTGTCTGGCGTATCACCTGATCGGACACGAAGGGCTTGACTTCATGCTGGAAGAGTCGGGCGACGAGGTGGTGGCGGTTTTTACGCACGAAGACGCGCCTGGCGAGGAAATTTGGTGGCCGTCGGTTGCGAGGCTGGCCCGCGCCAAGGATATTCCTGTTTTTGCTCCCGAAAACGTCAACGAACCTGAGTGGGTTCAGCACCTCGCACTTCTGCAGCCCGACTTTATCGTGAGTTTGTGGTACCGCAACCTTATCAAACGCCAAATTCTGGACATACCCGCACGCGGGGCGCTGAACCTGCATGGGTCACTGCTGCCGAAGTATCGGGGCCGGGCACCTGTCAACTGGGTGCTGGTCAATGGAGAGCGGCAGACTGGTGTTACCCTCCACTATATGACCGAGCGACCGGACGCCGGGGATATTGTGGCCCAGGCGGTGGTTCCCATTGACTTCCAAGACACGGCACTAGACCTTTACCGCAAGCTGGCACGGGCGACGCGAGAACTTCTCCGGGCAGCGTGGCCGCTGCTGCGCGCTGGCAGTGCTACCCGAATACCACAGAATGAAGGTGAAGCCACGTATTGGGGCCGGCGCACGCCCGAGGACGGTCGTTTTTCCTGGGAATGGCCAGCGCTGAGAATCTACGACCTGGTGCGGGCGGTGACCCATCCCTATCCGGGAGCGTTTGTCGAATGGGGTGGGCGCAAGTTTTTTGTCTGGTCTGCCTATCCCATGCCGGGTCTTCTTCATCCTCATGCTCCCTTGCCGGCAACAATAACCCAGGTGGGCAAGGAAGGCATTGAGGTGGCCACGGGCGAAGGCAATCTCTTGCTTCGCCGTGTTCAGCTCGAAGGCGATGACGAAATCAGTGGCTGGGAATTCGCTCAGCGCTATGGCCTTGAGCGCGGCCAGGTGCTCGGGGGATAGCGCGCAGTGGGTGTTTTCTGTCGGGGAACGTCCTAATAATTCTGGGAGAGGATAAAAGGATGAAGGTTCTTATCACGGGCGGAGCTGGGTTCATCGGTTCCTATCTTGCCGACGCCTTTCTTGAACGCGGGGACCAGGTCATCTGTATGGACGCCGGGTCCATAGCGAAGGTGCAGCACAATTTCGGCAATCCGAACTTCGTATTTGTGCACGACTCCATACTCAATGAGGCAATGGTTGACTCATTAGTTGCCCAAGTGGACCTCGTATACCACATGGCCGCCGTGGTTGGTGTCGAACACTACGTGGGCGACCCTTACGCCGTGCTAAACGTCAACGTCAATGGCACGCAAGTAGTCCTGCGCGCGGCTTATAAACACGGCAAAAAGGTCGTTTTCTCCAGCACCAGCGAGGTTTATGGGAGGAATCCGAAAACACCCTGGGCCGAGGACGACGATCGCGTTCTTGGTTCCACTCGGATTGACCGTTGGTGTTATTCCACATCCAAGGCGGTCGGCGAACACTTTTGCTTTGCTTATCACAAGCTGGGCCTGCCGGTGGTTGTGCTGCGCTATTTCAACGTCTACGGTCCACGCCTCGACGCGCTTGACCGCGGCAGGGTGGTCACCATCTTTCTGGGCCAAGCTCTGCGCAACGAGCCGATAACCGTCGTTGGCGACGGCAAGCAGACGCGGTGCTTTACTTATATAACCGACGCTGTCAAGGCTACAGTCGCCGCAGGCCTTGTGCCTGGCGCCGTCGGAGAGATAATCAACGTCGGAAGCGCTGTGGAGACAACTATTCTGGAGCTGGCGGAGACGATAGTACGGCTGTCGGAGTCAAAGTCGCAGATAGTTTTCGTACCGCAGGAGAAGATCTACGGGACGAGTTACGAAGATGTGCCCCGACGGGTGCCCGATACGACGAAAATGGAGAATCTCCTAGGGGTCAAGGCAGAGACCCCCCTGGAGGAGGGCTTGAAGCATACGATTGAGTACTTCCGGCAGGGCTGTTCAAGTTAGCTCGACGGTCTATCGCCGACGACGAAACTCCAGACTGCGCCGGAGGGTCCTCGGAGCCGTTCTTGTTCCATTGGTTTTGCTCGCCGGTATGGCTGTGCGGCTATTGCCGAGGCGATGGTTAGGCCCGTTAGCAAAAGTACTGGCCAGAGCACTCAAAGCCGGCGGCAAACGCCGGAAGCTCCAGGCCGAGAACAATCTTCGCCTGGTCTACGGTGACGGTCTGTCCGATCGCGACCTAAAGGTAATGCTGGACCGTATAGCTGAGCATGCAGCTCTGACGTTGCTGGAATGTCTGTGGGTCGGGAAAAGCGCCGACCGTCTTAGAGGTCTCATGGACATCCAGGGCATCGAGCATGTCCATGAGGCGCGCAAGCTGGGCAGGGGCGTCATCCTGTGGACGGGCCATTTTGGCAACTGGGAGCTCGCCGGGTGCCGCCTATCCGTGGAAGGCTTGCCTGTGTTCGCCTTCATTCGACAGCGTGCCAGCCGGCTTGCTGATGCCACCATCGCGAAATTCCGGCGCGGATTCGGAATCGAACCAATCCCCCTGGACGCTGGGATCAGAACGCTTGCGCGGCTGTTGAAGCAAAACTTCGTCTTTGGCCATGTCGCCGACAGTCCCGCGCCAGCCGACAAAGGCCAGCGAGTCCAGCTCCTTGGTCACGAGTGTCACCTGTGGCCGACGGCCATCGTCTTGTCGCTGCTAACCGGCGCACCGGTGTTGCCGGTATTTTCGTGGCGTCAGCCTGACGGCCGTCATATACTGCACATCCACGGGCCAATCACCATCGAGCGCTCAGGGGCGGCGCGCGACGAAATTGAGATTAACTTTGCCAAACTTATTCCCTACCTCGAAGACGCCATCCGGAGCCATCCCGAGCAATGGGCCTGGTACCATGAACGCTGGCATTCCGACCGTCAGCCTGAAAATAGACGTTGACACCCTGGTCGGGTACCTCGAAGGCGTGCCGAGGCTGGCCAAAATCCTCGACGCTTTAGGCGTGCCTGCCACCTTCTGCATTGCCATGGGACCGGACCGCTCCGGGCTTGCGGTACGCCGAGTGTTCACCAAGCGTGGGTTCCTCTCGAAAGCATTGCGTACCCGGGCCGCTGCTACGTATGGTCTTCGCACAATGCTCTTCGGCACTCTGTTGCCGGCACCCCTGATTGTGCAGGGGCGGCCAGAGATTTTCCGCCAACTTCTATTGAGCCCTCATGAGGTCATCCCCCACGGCTGGGACCACGTTAACTGGCATGACTACCTGGTCCACTGGGACCTCGATCGCACCCGGAGGGAACTTAAGCTCGCCACTGAAGCCTACGAGCGACTGGCAGGCAAGCCCTGTACGGCCTTTGCGTCACCGGGCTGGCAGTGGACACGCAACAGCGCCCTTGTCGAGGAAGAGCTGGGCTTGACTTACGCTGCCGACACACGCGGCTGGGCCCCTTTCTTCGCTGACCTCGGCGAGCGGCCGGGCAAGGTGCTACAGATACCGACAACGTTACCAACGCTGGATGAGATTATTGGCCGCCCCGATATACCAGCCAAGGACTTACTCGACTATCTGCTGGGCCTCTTCCGCCGTCCGCCGTACCTGGGGGCCCAGTCTTTCGTCCCCCCAAGCCGATTGCACCACGTCTTTACTGCCCACGCCGAGATTGAAGGGCGCCGGTGGCTCACTCTTTTCGAAGACCTGGTTGGCACCTTGATGGCAGAGGGCTTTCGGTTCGTGACGCTGAAAGAGCTTGCCGATGAGATTCTTGTTGCGGGCGGTATACCAGTCTGCCGGGTGGTGTATGCAGATCTTCCTGGCCGGGCTGGCAAGGTTGCTTGCCAGTTAGCTCCGTCCGGCCGAGCCTGACTTGCGAGAAACGGAGGCACACTGTCATGGTGCGCAACCTTTTACTCTCGGGCCGCGAATGGAGGGTGTGCGGATTGCTTCCCCGCGAGTGGGAGTGGAAAAGCGTGTGGCAGAGGCCCTTTGATGCCTACCCAGCCTACTGGATACCTGCAGAGGTCCCTGGATCCGTGCAGCTTGACCTTCTTGAGGCTGGCGTAATACCTGATTGGACTCGAGACCTCAATTCGCGTGCGTGCGAATGGACGTCCTATCGCGACTGGGTGTACGTGAGAGAGTTCCCTACGCCGGCCATGGCGGGGGATGAAACCGCGTGGCTTCGTGTTGGTGGCGTAGACTGGACGGGTCATGTCTTTCTAAACGGCGAGAAGCTAGGCGTCGCCGAAGGGATGTGGACGCCTCGCGAGTGGAACGTTACGGGCCTGCTGCGGTCCAACGGCGACAATATGCTGGTCATCGTAGTGGAACACGCACCCCAGCAGGAGGGCCAAATAGGCTACACAGACGCCGTGCGTATTTGGAAGCCGCGGTTTGCTTATGACTGGGACTGGTGTGTCAGGCTCATACCTCTTGGCATATTTGGCGACGTTGAACTTTGTGTGCGCCGAGGGGCTTGGGTTGATGACCTTTGGGTGCGACCCCAGGTAGCCGCTGACCTCCGGAGCGCGCAGATCGTGGCTACCGTCAGCATTAACAGTGCTGCCGCTGGGGAGATACAGGTTGCTGTCGAACTCAGGTTTGAGGAGGAAATTATCGGCCATACTGCCACGGCAGAAATTCTGAGGCCTGGTTCCACCGTGGTCCGCATGGAAATGCCGGTCAAGGAGCCAGTGCTCTGGCGCCCCAACGACGGGACCATGGAAAGACAGCCGTTGTATTCATGTCGGGCGCGGCTCCTTGATGGGCGCGATGCGCTGGACGAGCGTACCGAAACCGTGGGCTTTCGCAGGATTGAGTTTGAGCGCACCAGACACGCTTCCGAAGATGCTCTCCCCTATCAGCCCATCGTGAATGGACAGAAGGTTTTTATTCATGGCTCCAACTGGGCACCGCTGCATCAGCTCTATGGCAGGCGATGGAAGGAGCGCTACGAAAGACAAGTTGACCTGGCACGCCGGGCCAACATCAACCTGCTACGCGTCTGGGGCGGCGGATTACTGGAGCGCGAAGAGTTCTACGATGCCTGTGACCGCGCCGGAATTATGGTATGGCAGGAATTCCTCCAGTCCTCGTCGGGCATAACCAACTACCCGGCCGTCACCCGCGAATACCTTGACTATGTGAGCAAGCAAGCCCCTGCTCTCATACGTGCCAGGCGTAACCATCCCTCGCTCGTTATATGGACGGGGGGCAACGAGCTTATCGGTGCAGACAACAAGCCTCTGGACGATAACTATCCAGTGCTACACCTGCTGCGCGAGATAGTGAAGGTAGAGGACCCCGACCGGCTATATCTGGCTACCTCGCCGACTGGGCCAATCTGCGGGCCGGATCCGGCTTTCCGTGGCCACGCCGGCGATGTTCACGGCCACTGGCGCTTTCTCGGCGATGGCAACCACCAGGAGTTCTACGCCAACTGCCAGTACATGCTTCACAGCGAGTTTGGCACTGAAGGGGCGGCGAATATCGAGACTCTGCGCGCCGTCATTAGTCCTGACCTGCTATGGCCACCCGACCACACCAATCCCATTTGGGTTCATCACGGAGAATGGTGGATAAACCGCCGGGAGGTAGAGGACCTGTTCGGGTCCCTGACGGATATGGAAAGCTTCGTCCAGGCAAGTCAGTGGCTCCACTGCGAGGGGCTTAGATGGATACTTGAAGAAGATAGGCGCAAGGCCCCCTCCTGTGCCGGGACGATGAACTGGCAGTACAATGAGCCATTCCCCAATACTTCTTGTACCAACGTACTCGATTACTTCTGCGAGCCCAAGCCTGTGTACTTTGCAATGCGAGATGCCTATGCCCCAGCAATAGTGACCGCGCGGGCAATGCGACTTGGCTGGGCCGAACAAGAGGCTTTTGAGGCAGAAATATGGGCGAGCGTTGATGTGCCCCCTGCAGACGGCTGTGAAGTGGCCGGCAACTGGAACATCTCCGACCTTGGCGGCTCCGTCCTCGCCCGTGGCCAGTTTGCAGGCCGCGTGGAGGAGCCAGGAAGTGCTCCGCTGGGCCATGTGCACTGGACATTCCCACAAGGTTTCCAGGGCCTTTTCTTTTTGGAGCTTTCGGCACAGCTAACGGGTTGCCCGTCACCCTTGAGTAACCTTTACACTTTCTCTAACTGGCCGGCGCCAGCTTTCGCTTGCGTATGGACGATGGGAAAGACAACGCTGTCAGTCACCGCCGAAGGAAAGTCTATCCAGGACGAAGAGTGGACGCTGGCGGTGCACAACGTCGGAAAAGTGTGGGCCGTTGGCGTGCGACTGCGCACCGAGAAGCCGGGTCTGCTTACGTGGTCCGACGCCTACCTTACGTTACCGCCGCAGAGCACCAGGCGTGTCAGAGTGCGTGGCGATTTTAACTCACCTTTAAAAATCATTGCTGAGGCTTTCAACGCGCCTGCGGCAGAGCTACTTCTCAGGTGACCATTACAGCCCATTTTGCATGCGCCACTTCTCAGCGAGTACAACCCTGGGCCGCAAGGAAAACACCTTCTGGGCCAGCCAGCAGTAGAGTAGTTGTTCTGCAGCACCGCCGTACACAAGACGCCGGTCTGTCTTTCTGCGGCACGTAGTCGCCCGTCCCGGCCGAGAGATACTACTCGTAGCTGCCAATGCGCTTGGCTAGTTCCACCGCCCTGCGAAAGTTCTCTAGCGGCACAGTCGGCGGGACCGAATGGTCTGAATGAAAAATGTAGCGCCCGCCAGCCGCTGCTGCCCCCACCTTGGCCGTAACTTCTGCTTCTGCTTCCTCGACGGACCCACTTAGTTTCTCGACAGAGATGTTGCCGAAAAGAGTTATCCGGTCACCGTACAGCCGCTTGTACTCGCGCACGTCGTTGCCCGCGCGGGCTTCGAGAGGTTGGATGGCGTCAAAGCCTGCCTCGACGATGAGCGGAATGAATTCACCAACGTAGCCGTCACAATGAAAAATCGTTTGCAGACCGCGATCATGGCAGGCTTGCGTCACGCGCTTAAGGTGCGGTAGCAGTATCTCCCTAAAAATCCTGGGCGAAAAAAGCATCCCGTTGCGGTAACACAAATCAGAGAAATACCATAGCGCATCCGGCTTGCCGATATTAGTGGCCATGTCAATAAGCGCCAGGCTTAGGTCCGCCTGCCGAGCCACCATGTCCTCCACTACGTCTGGATAGTCAGCAATGAAGGACAATCCTAACTCGAAACCCAAGGTCATCAGCACCCACCACATTGGCTCGACCGGCGTAACGGCTAAGTAGAAGCCCTGCTCATCTCTCGCCCGCAGGCGGTCTGCATAGTCGGCAGGTATACGGTCGGGCGATGGGGCCAGCCGGTCCCTGTAAGCGTACCAATCGTCGGGCGTCTTAATGAGCGTGTCGAGGTGAGTCGGCGTAGCTGTGTGACTGCGCCAGCGCTTCCACACGACCCCGTCGCCGTCGCGGTCAATGTAGTAGTCTCCACAATCCTCGATTACTTCCGTGGGCAGGCGCAAGGAACAATCAAACCACAAGAGTACCAGCGGGTCCATCCCCAGCCAGGTAATCGGGTCGGCGTCGGCCGGCAGGCCTTCGGACTTCCACCGCTCCAGCGTCTCGGGCCAGATACATATTTCGCAAACTGCAATCCGGTCTGGCAGCTCGCCAGATAGGGTGCGGCGCAAACGTTCTCGCGTCGTCAAATTTCACTCCTCCTGGCAGTAGGTCCCGCGCGTTAGAATTGGTCGCCGCTAAAGCGACTCCTGTAAATGTCGATTCCCCGGGGTCTGTAGGCTTCCTGCGCCTCAGACGGACCCGTATCACCTTTTGCAGCAGTCGCGAGAATAGTAGCCGCTAAGAAGTTTCGTGGACAATATTTGGGCGTCGGGAGAAGAGCGGCCTGGAACAAGACCGGCCGAAACTTAAGGGTTGTTACGTACGCTGTTCTGGCTTTGACGCACCACTGGTTGATCGCTATAATGCTCAGCGGACGCGAGCGGGCGGAAGCTAGAGGCGGTGCCTTGTGAGGAGTTTAAGGCGCCTCCTACGCTGGCTGCAGCCGGGAATGCGGATAAAGCGCTGGGTAGCGCTTATCCTGCTTGGTCTCGTCGGCGCCGGCGTAGGAGTACTGTTGATAGCTAACCTTTTTGCTTATGAGCTAACGGCTCGCGTGGGAGGGCCGTTGGCGGCGTCTTTTTGGGGAACCTTGGCAAGCGTTGTCGGTATCGGTCTTGTCATCGCTGGAGTCCGGGGTCTGGTACGTTCCATAGCGTCGGCCCTGCTTCCACACTCCGAAGATCGCCTGGCTGACGTAGTTTGGCAGCAGCGGCGCCGGGACAGCGGAGTGAGAGTCCTGGCAATCGGCGGCGGTACAGGGTTGGCTACCTTGTTACGGGGTCTGAAAGGAAGCACCAGCAACCTCACAGCCATCGTCGCGGTGTCCGATGACGGGGGCAGTTCAGGACGGCTACAGCGCGAGCTGGGCGTGTTACCGCCGGGCGATATCCGCAACTGCCTGGCCGCCCTGGCTGACGACGAACAACTGATGTCGCAACTGTTGCGGTATCGCTTCGATGGAGAAGCCGGCGACCTGAGCGGGCACAGCCTGGGCAACTTACTCATTGCCGCCCTTACACAGATTGCTGGTGATTTCGATGAAGCCGTGCGTCAGATGCACGAGATTCTCGCCATCCGTGGCAGGGTGCTCCCACCGACCACCGTGCGTCTAGCGCTGTGTGCGGAATTGTCCGACGGCAGCCACGTGAAGGGCGAGACCAAGGTCTCTAAGGCCGGTAGCATTAAGCGCGTGTATCTGGACCCACCTGACCCGCCCGCCTTGCCCGAAGCCCTTGAGGCCATCTATGATGCCGAACTGGTCGTCATCGGTCCAGGTAGTCTCTACACCAGCGTTCTACCTAATCTGCTCGTGCCGGACATCGCGCGTGCGCTACGGGAGACATCGGCGGTGCGGGTGTACGTTTGCAACGTCATGACCCAGCCTGGCGAGACAGACGGTTACCGGGCCTCTGACCATGTGGCAGCCATCGAGGCCCACTTGGGCAGTCCGGTTTTTGAGTATGTGCTGGTCAATGATGCCCGTCCCGACCGCCAAGTGCTGGCACGCTATGCCGCCGAAAAAGCGGATATGGTGGTCCCAGACGTGTACACCCTGGCTCGCATGGGTTATATTCCGGTACGCCGGAGTCTCATATCCCATGACAATTGGGCCCGACATGACCCGAAAAAGCTTGCCCGTGCCCTGTTGAGTCTGGCCGAGCGCGAACTGGCTGTAGCACTCTGACAGAGGCCGGGATCGCTTGCAACTGTTCGCGTACCAACAACAAGGAGGGATCAGACGTGGCAGTACGTGTGGGAATCAATGGTTTCGGAAGGATCGGTCGGCAAGTGTTCAAGGTCATCCGCGAGCGCTATACCGACCAAATTGAAGTCGTAGCGGTCAACGACATAACCGATGATGCTACGCTGGCGCATTTGCTAAAGTATGACAGCATTTACGGGCGCTATCCCGGTTCCGTGCAGGTCAAAGAGGGTGTTTTGGTCGTCACCGATGCGGCCGGAACCATCGAAGTCCAAAGCCTGTCAGTGAAAGACCCTAGTCAGCTTCCGTGGGCGGACCTCGGCGTAGAGATAGTGCTCGAATCCACCGGTATTTTCACCGACGTAGAGAAAGCCGCTGTTCACCTCGAGCGAGGTGCCAAACGAGTAATTATCTCAGCTCCAGCTAAAGGCGACTGCCGCACCATTGTGCTGGGCGTCAATCACGACGCCTACGACCCTGCCACTGACAAGATCGTATCCAACGCCTCGTGCACTACCAACTGCCTCGCGCCTCTATGCAAGGTCATCAACGATAACTGGGGCATCGAAAGGGGCTTCATGACTACCGTCCACAGCTACACCAATGACCAGCGGGTGCTTGACCTGCCGCACAAAGACCTCTATCGGGCGAGGGCAGCGGCTCTCAACATAATCCCGACGAGCACAGGTGCGGCCAAGGCCATCCACCTGGTCATTCCCGAACTGAAGGGCAAGATGGACGGCATTGCCCTGCGCGTCCCGACGCCGACGGGGTCAATTGTGGACCTGGTTTGCACGGTCGCTCGCCCTCCGGCCAATGCTGATGAAATTAATGCCGCCTTTAAGGCCGCGTCTGAAGATGGTCCTTTGGCCCCGTACCTGGATTACGAAGAAGATCCCATTGTACTGGCCGACATCGTCGAGTCGCCTGCGTCGGCGATCTTCGTCCCAGACCAGACCAAGGTGATAGGGAACCTGGTTAAGGTCTTGGCCTGGTATGACAACGAATGGGGTTATTCAAACCGCACGGCCGACCTGATTGTCCTTATGGCCTCAAAGGGCCTGTGACGCCTGCAGCAAGCGAGGTCCCGACGGCCGCCGAAGGAGGGGCCGAGGTGACTTAACAGCGTGGGGCGGACAGCGGCATGGTGTTGTCCGCCCCTTCTTCCGACTACGCCGATATCGGGCAACTGAGAATCACTTCTGGGGGTGCAGCAAGATGCCAGCGATGGGAAGGTTGACACTGAGGGATGTCAATCTGTCGGGCAAGCGCGTGCTTTGTCGCGTGGACTTCAACGTGCCTATGGAGGGTGGAGTGATTACGGATGACACTCGGATTCGCTCTGCCCTTCCCACTATCCAGGCACTCTCAGATACCGTTCTAGCGTTATGTTCACATTTTGGCCGACCTAAGGGCAAACGCGACCCCAAGCAGAGCCTGAGGCCCTGTGCAGAACGCCTTGAAGAACTGCTGGGCAAGCCAGTGACGTTTTTGGAGGATTGCGTTGGGGACTCCGTCGCCCAAGCAATAGCCGCTGCCAAGCCCGGCGATATCTTCCTGCTCGAGAACACACGCTTTCATGCCGAAGAGGAAGCCAAGGACGAGGCGGCCCGGCGGGCCTTTGCAGAGGCAATGGCTGCTCCCTTCGACGCCTACGTGAACGATGCTTTTGGGTCTGCTCACCGGGCCCATGCTTCCACTTATGACGTGGCTCAATTCCTCTCCCCTGCCGTGGCCGGGTTTCTAATGGAAAAAGAAATTGCCCAGCTCCACAAGCTGCTCCAACAGCCTCGGGAAGGTTTCGTGGCCGTCCTCGGCGGAGTGAAAGTAGACGATAAGATCGGCGTAGTCCGCGCACTGCTGGCCAAAGCTGAGCGCGTACTGATAGGCGGTGCGATGGCCTGGTCCTTCCTGAAGGCACGCCATTACGAAACCGGATCCTCCGTTTGTCCACCTGAGAGCGTAGCGGCGGCGCTGCAGTTGCTGGAGGACCCAAACCTGGACCGTTCCGGGCTGGTGCTGCCCACCGACTGCCATATGCGCAACCGCTGGGGTTCCTTCCAGCATAAAAAGGTCCCGGTTACTATGATCCGTCGCGGATGGAGCGCCGTGGACATCGGCGCCGAGACGATTGCTCGTTTCACGGCGGAGATTCGTGCCGCCAGGACCGTTTTCTGGAATGGCCCCATGGGATTGTTTGAGTTGCCCCTTTTCCGAGACGGGACCATGGCCGTCGCGCAAGCGGTGGCTGAGTGCAAGGGCTTCACGGTGGTCGGTGGCGGCGATACGATCGCAGCGGTCGAGCAAGCCGGTGTTGGCGACAGCATAGACCACATCTCTACGGGCGGCGGAGCCAGCCTCGAGTTCATCGAGTTTGGTACGCTACCGGGCATCGAGGCACTCAACCCAGCCTAGCCTGCCCCGCCGAAGCGAGACTTGTGACCGTGCCTGTTAGCTAGCATGGCGGGGACAGTGTTGAGCCATGGCCCTGCCTGGCTTGCCTTCACAGCAGCAGGAGGAAGACAAATGCGCGAGCCGATGATGGCTGGCAATTGGAAAATGTACAAGGACCCGTTGGAAGCACGCGAGTTGGCCCTCGAGGTTGTAGGGCGCGTGGGCGGAGTTAGCGGCGTCAATATTGTTCTTTGCCCACCCTTTGTCTCCTTAACGGCGGTGGCCGAGGCGATAGAGGGGTCGAACATCAGCCTTGGGGCTCAGGATGTGTTCTGGGCGACGGAAGGGGCCTACACGGGCGAAGTATCGCCGAAAATGCTGACGGCCTGTGGTTGCCAGTATGTGATCGTTGGGCACTCAGAGCGACGAGGACGTTTCGGCACCTGGCCGGGCGACTGGCCCAGAGAGTTGCTGGGTGTTTTCGGAGATAACGACGTCACGGTCAACTGGAAAGCCCGGTCTGCTCTTGCAGCCGACCTGACGCCTATAGTATGCGTGGGCGAAACCATCGAAGAACGAAAGGCAGGAGCGACTGATGCCGTCGTCCGCGAGCAGGTTACTGCTGCGCTTGCGGGCATGTCGGCCGAGGAAGTTGCGTGCGTGGTGTTTGCCTACGAGCCGGTGTGGGCAATCGGCACGGGGGAAGTTTGCGACGCCGAAGAAGCTAATCGCGTGCTGGGCCTTATCCGCCAGCTTCTTGCCGAAAGAGTTGGGGACCGCGCAGCGACCATGCAAATCCTGTATGGCGGGTCGGTCAAGCCAGACAACATTGATGGCCTGATGGCACAGCCCGAGATTGACGGAGGTCTAGTGGGAGGGGCGTCTCTCAAGGCAGACGACTTTGCCGCTCTTGTCGAGGCTGCTCTGCGGTCCGCGGGACGCTAGGGAGTGTCGCTCCGCCGGGCCAGCGTGGCATATTTGCCGGAGTTTTCCCTGCGGTGCTGCTGAGTCTGGAGCCCATCGCCCCGCCGCCGGTGGGTGTGTGCCGGAAGGCGGATACTGTTGCGGAAAAGGCATTGCTTTGCCGTGTTTGCTTAACTTTTGCCGATGGTCCCGAGACGCACGCCAGTTCCTGAGGCAGAGCCTGTGAAATAGAGCCCACAAACGGAACGGATGCGCCGAGAGCAGACTCACGGCAAGTCTGAGGCACTGCCGGCGAACAAGCCCAAAATCCTGGCGCGACCTAATACTGTGAGACGCGCCATTTTCTTATTTTCTTGACACCGTGCCCCCTCGGCTGTAGTATCCGCGTGGGATACCGAGCAGAGGCAAGACTTCCACGCCGAAGGTGTACGGGAGGACGGCACCCATGGCCACGAACGGACACCGCTTGCTGGCATTAGTCGTCATCGCGGTCCTCGTAACGTTATTCCCCTGTCTGGTGCAAGGCCAAGGGCTGCGGACTGAGGTCTACAGCCCGCGCTTGATTAGAGTTGGTCCGCCAGGGGCTTCCCAGGTAGTCGCCGACTTATGCGTGTCGGGCCAGTGCTTGGTCACCTTGGATCCAGTGGTGACGGCAGCCCAGTTCCAGGAGGCCCTCGCCCGCCGTGGAGGCCGGATTCTTGCCGCTTTTCCGCGCCTGAGGACATTCCTTGTCTCCCTGCCCGAGGGAACCAGCGTCCGCCAGGGCGTGGCTCAGTGGAGTGCTGAGCCAGGTGTGGCCGCAGCGGGACCCAACAGCTTCAGGTATCGGGCAGCACCGCCCAACGATCCTCTCTATGGCCAGCAATACCAGTGGCCTCGGATAGCAGCGCCAGATGCATGGGACATTCAAAGGGGTAGTCCACAGACTGTTGTCGCCATTATCGACTCGGGTATTCAGCTCAACCATGAAGACCTGCAGGCCAAGATCTGGCGGAATGCCGGTGAGGTCGCGGGCAATGGTGTTGACGACGACCGCAACGGCTTCATAGACGACACCGTAGGGTGGGACTTTCTGGATAACGACAACGACCCAGCTCCGCACCCAACTTCCGGACAGGTTGAGGCCACTCACGGTACTCACGTCGCAGGCCTGGTGGGGGCCGCGACCAACAACGGCGTCGGTGTGGCCGGCCATGATTGGGCCTGCAGGCTCATGGTTATCAGGTCTCTTTCTGAAGCCGGTGTCGGAACCGACGTGGCCATTTTAGGCGGCATTGATTACGCTCTGGCGATGGGTGCCCAAGTCATAAACCTGAGCCTGGGTGGCCCGTATAGCTCTGTCTACGACGTGCCTATGCAAAACGCCCGATCTAGGGGATGCGTCGTGGTAGCCGCTGCTGGCAACGAAAACTCGATGTTCACTGACGACCCGTCATCGTGGGTGACGCCGGTTTGCAACGACGGTCCTAATCCGACCGTGGACAACCTGGTCTTGGGCGTAGCCGCGACGGATGCCAACGACCGCAAGGCCTGGTTCAGTAACTATGACGGCTCATCAACGAAGACCTTTGTTGACGTAAGTGCCCCGGGCGACCAAGTCCTCAGCTGCTTGATCTTCGATCCAGCCAACGGCTTTAACACCGCATATGGGGAGATGAGCGGCACGTCCATGGCCTGTCCGATAGTGGCAGGCCTCTGTGCCC
>JANZZA010000609.1 GCA_026419655.1 Armatimonadota bacterium
CTGCCAAGCCCTGATTGGCCTTGAGAATCTGGCCACTCTCCGCACTTATAATGCCTGCCGCAGCAACCCCATCCATCGCGTCTACCAGCCCTTCGGCTACCTTCTCAGCTTCCCGAGCTGCTTCCTCTGCCCTGACGCGCAGCGCTACGTTATGCAAGACCACCGAGGCGGTGACGACGATGAGAGCGGCGGTCAGCACCAGCAACCAGTGTGATGCAGTCCGGTCAGGAAGCAGGGAGGCCCTTGGCTGGATGACCACCAGCGCCCACTTGGTTCCCCTCACCCTAACGGAAGCAGCCAAACAGCGCTCACCAGCTAAGTCCACCTCGCGATAGGGGCGGCCGCGCATAGAGGCTGACGCAGGCCACAGGTCTGACTCCTCAACCGGAGCGCCGGTGGTAGCAGCCAGAACGCGCCCGTCAGCCGATACCAGGGCCAAGTGAAAACCCATCCCGCCCGTTGGCATCGCCAGGGTTTCCCGCAACCGCAAAAGGGCTTTTTGCTGCCCGAGTTCGTGCACATCCTCCGCCATGCGGGCGGCCATAAGCACAGCCATTCGCCGCAAATCGGTTTGTGCCTGGTCCACTACAGCCCGGCGCCACAGCAAGTCCGCCACAACCGTCGTCAGCACCATGCCGGCAACGGCAAGGGCCATCAGCAGGACACGCAGCCCCGTCAAGAAACGGTGCAAGTCACGTAGGTTTTTTCTTGTGGCTATCACGACTTAACGTCAGCTCCGGCAAAGCGACAACAGCGGCGATAATACATACCGTATATGCCACAAAGGGCCCCTGTCCCTGTAATAATGTTACCACTCTACCAGTCTTTGCAAACATGCACGCAAGCCGTCACGCTAAGCCCTCAGCTCCAGCGATCTGTTCCACAAGCCGCGTCAGGTCCTCATCGCTGTAATACTCGACCTCCACCACACCACCCCTGCCTCGAGGCTTAATGCGCACCGCTGTAGCGAGGGCTGTCTGCAGCCGCCGCCTAACGTCTTCCAGTTCCGGCGAGAGCTCCGGCAAGATTCCGCCAGCTCGCTTCTTCCCAGCACGCCCC
>JANZZA010000632.1 GCA_026419655.1 Armatimonadota bacterium
TGCGCGTCAGGGCAGAGGAAGCAGCTCGGGAAGCTGAGAAGGTAGCCGAAGGGCTGGTAGACGCGATGGATGGGGTTGCTGCGGCAGGCATTATAAGTGCGGAGAGTGGCCAGATTCTCAAGGCCAATCAGGGCTTGGCAGGCCTGCTGGGCTTTGAGAAGCCGGAACTTGTGGAAGGGCGGATGTGGCAGGAGTTCTTTGACGCTTATGTCGCTTCACGGTACGAAGCGCTATTCTCACAGGCGCTGGTCCATGGAGTTGCCAGAGGCAACGAGATTCCGCAAGCCGACGGGCATGGAGGCACGTCGTATTTCGACGTATTTGTCAAGCGGTTATGGGTCGGGCGACCGGAGGTAGTGCTGCTAGCTGGGGATGTAACTGAGCGGCGGATGATGCAGGAGGAACTCGCGCGGCGGGCACGGGAATACGAGCGCCGGGGCCGCCATCTGGAGGAGCAACTGGCCCGCACCGTAGCGGCCGCCGCGCGCTACCGCAACCTCGTCACTCACTCCCCCGACCCTATTGTTGTGGTGGATGCTCACACCCGCCGCATCGTCGAGGCCAACCCGCAAGCCGAGCGCGAGCTTGGTATGACCTACGACCAGCTACGCGGGGCCGAGGTGAGCGTACTGGATGCTTCCCATGGGCTGCGGGTAGAGGAGCTCCTGGAGCAAGCAAGACGCATGGGTGTAGTACGGGATGCGGAGCTGGTTATGCCGACGGCGCCTGGAGCGCCCCCGAAATACATGGCCTGCACTATATCCTATCTGGTGGCAGGGGAAGAGGAACTGTTCCATATAATTCTGCGCGACGTCACTACGGAGCGCACGGTGCGTGCCCAGGTCGAGGAAGCCTATGAGCGCATGGCTGCGCAGGCGCGGCGGCTTGAAGAGGTCAACCAGCAACTTCGCAGGGCCACAGAGGCTAAATCTTACTTCCTGGCCACTATGAGCCACGAGCTCCGCGCGCCTCTCAATAGCATTATCGGCTTCACCGAGCTTCTGCTGGACGAAACCTACGGCAAGCTCAATGAGCGCCAGAGAGAGTTTCTCAGGGATGTCCAGCGAGCTTCGGGCCACCTTTTAAAGCTCATTAACGACGTACTGGAGCTGGCGCGTATGGAGGCTGGCCGCATCACTCTCCAGCCAGCACCCGTGAGAGTTGATCAACTGTTTCGCGACGTTTTCAGCCTCGTCCGTGGTGCCGCCTCGGAGAAGAACCAGCGCCTGGAGTTCTCCGTCCAGCCTGAAGACCTGATGGTCATGGCCGATGAGCATCGTGCCAAACAAGTACTCGTCAACCTCGCAACCAATGCCATCGGATACAGCCCGCCCAACACTTCTATTCGCATCGAAGCACGGCCTTCTGGCAGCATGGTTATCTTTGCGGTCGCCGACCAGGGACCAGGCATATCCCCAGAGGACCACGAGCGTATCTTCCGTGAATTCGAGCGAATCGAGCGAGGCTCCTATCAGGCGGCAAGCGGATTCGGACTCGGCCTGCCAATCGCCAAGTACCTTGTGGAGCGCCACGGCGGCAGAATCTGGCTTGAAAGTACTCTCGGCGAGGGCAGTACTTTCTATTTCACGCTCCCGCTGTTTGAGGCTGCGGTTGAGGAGCGGCTGCAAGAATCTGTGCAGGAAACTCAAGCCCCGGATGAAGAGGCCGCAGCTCAGCAGGACGCTAATGGCTCGTCGGTTGAGCACGGCTGCACGCCTCAGGGCTAGACGTCTCCGATGGTCGGGTGCCGGCGGACGCCGGCAGCGGGGCTGCACGGTCAAGAGATAAGCACAAGCCTCGACGCCTTGATGGGCACGGGTTATCGCTTGCCCCGACCAGAGTGTTGCGAAAGTCCTTTCACGGCTTCCCTCACTTGCTTGCGGGTAAAGAGTCGGGTGTGGGGGGTTATACAACCTCGTCGGTCTACATCGGCAAAGCTCGGCTTTTGCAACAGTCCTGCAGAGGTTTGCCTCGTCAGCGAGGTAACCCACGCCTGCTTTCGCCACACTCCCGCCGGGAGGTTCTCCAACCGCTGCGGAGAAGAGGACTATCCGGCCGCTTGCCGGGCGCACGTGCCGCGCGGCTTTTAGCGCTGCTGCGCAGAGGTGAAGGACAGTGAGGGATTTCTCTATTCTGCCGATGTTGCAGCGGCGGATGGCCGAGTGTTTAGCCCGCCGCCAGCCCTTCCCGACCGACCCGGATGCCCTCAAGGCTCGCCAGGCGTGGACGCGGGACAAGCTTCTTGAGTGTCTGGGGACGCGACCGGAAAAGGTTTTGCCGCCCGAGGCGGAAGTTGAGGCTGTCCTGCCCCTTGACGGCACTACGGCCGTTCAGGAGCGGATAGTTTATCGCACTGAAGAAGACGTCTGGGTGGCGGCGCACGTTTACCGTCCAGCCAGGCCCCCACAGGACCGCCTGCCCGGAGTGCTACTCATCCAGGGCTGGGACCTGGACAAGCATTCAATGCCGCAGTTTAAGGTCAAGCTGGCCGAGGCGGGCTATGTTGTCCTTTTCCCCGACAATCGCTTTAGCGGGGAGCGGCGCCGCCAGCCCGATGGCATGGCCGAGCAGGCTAATCTTTTGCCCGTCGCCGGCCTGTTTGGCCTGACCTTCATGGGCATGAACACGTGGGACAATCAGCGTGCCCTCGACGTGCTCCAGGCCCGCGAGGATGTGGAGGCTGACGCCCTGGGTGTGGTGGGACTTTGCTGGGGCGGGATGCAGACCTGGACCCTGGCTGCCATAGACGACCGCATCAAGGTTTGCTGCCCGACCTGTGGCGTCTCCACCTACGAGGCTCTGGTCAACGAATACATAGCCTGGACCGGCGGGCATACCTGCTACGGCACGTACATCTGGCAGTGGGCCAACTACGGGGACGTGCAGGACATCATCGC
>JANZZA010000679.1 GCA_026419655.1 Armatimonadota bacterium
CCGACCCGGCCGTGCAGGACGGCTCGCCCGTGCTACGTTGCAGTTCCTTGGAGGCTGAGTTTGACGACGTCGTCATATCGGCCAGCGACTATGCCGGCTCGCCGGAGGAGATTGCCATGGAGCGCCCGCCCGTCCAGGTCACGACTATCCCCCAGGTGCGCGGCCAGGCCACCGGGTTCTTTCACGTCGAGAAGCACGGCGACATCTGGTGGCTCATCGCGCCCAACGGCGAGGGTTTCTACGCCATCGGCACCGACCACTGCCGATTCTCAGGCCACTGGTGCGAAAAGCTTGGCTATGCACCTTATGAGCGCGTGACGCGGGAAAAGTACGGCACGCCCGAAAAGTGGGCTGAGGAGGCTACACGCCGCCTCAAAAGCTGGAATTTCAACCTTATCGGCGCCGGGGGCGACCCGGCCGCCCGCTACAGGGGCCTGGCCCACACCGAGTTTATCTCCTTCGGCTCCAGCTATGCCGCCATTGACCCGCTCGTCAAACAGGTCCACTGGACGGGCTTCCCAAACGTCTTCAGCCCCGACTGGCCCCGCTGGTGCGACAAGCTTGCCTACCGCTACGCCAAGGCCAACCGCGCTGATCCCTGGCTTTTCGGGTACTTCCTCGACAACGAGCTGGAGTGGTTTGGCAAGTCGGGCAAGGACGTCGGCCTGGCCATTGAAGCCGCTAAGCTGCCGCCTGATAATCCCGCGAAAAAGGCCCTGGTTGACCTTCTCAGGCGCCGCCACGGCACCATTGAGGCGCTGAATCAGGCCTGGGGCGCCAAATATGCTTCCTGGGAAGACCTGGCCCACGCCACGGAGCTTTCCGGGACCAACGAAAAGACCGTCCACGACGACCTGATGGCTTTTGTGGCCGAGGCCGCCGAGCTTTACTTCCGCGTGACGGCAGAGGCTCTCAAGCGCCACGACCCGAATCACCTCAATCTTGGCTGCCGCTTCGCCGGTTGGGCCCCGGAGCCGGCCTGGCGCGCTGCCGGAAAGTACTGCGACATCGTGACCTTCAACTACTACGGCGGCGTAGACCTCGACACCGAGACCGCCGACGGCCTGCCCGACGCCTGGGTCAGGTATTACGAGCTTTGCGGCAGGCCGATGATGATTACCGAGTGGTCCTTCCCCGCCCTCGACAGCGGCCTGCCATGCACTGCCGGCGCCGGTATGCGCGTTGACACCCAGGAGCAAAAAGCTCGCTGCTACGAGGTCTACCAGCGTCTCATCTTCTCGCTGCCTTTCATGGTCGGGTCGGACTATTTCATGTGGGTGGACGAACCGGCGCTTGGCATCAGTTCAACCTTCCCGGAAGATAGCAACTACGGTCTGGTGAACGAGCAAGACGAGCCCTATGAGGTTCTGACGGCCACGGCCACGCGCGTGAATGCCATGGCCTACTGGCTTCACAGCGGCCTGGCGCCGGACATTCAAGTGCGGCATGTCCAGCGGCGGGACGGAAAGATTCAGGCCCTGGTGGCCAACACGGGCGGCAGCGAGGCCGAGTGCGACGTGGCCTTCGTGGTCAATGGCGAGAAGGCCGAGACCGTGCGGGCAAGGGTCGGCGCGGGGCAAGAAGTTTGGGTGGCCATGACCCGGTCGCCCAATCCGCCGGTTTTCGTGCGGGCAATCGCTGACCCGGACCGCAAGCTGGCCGAGAAGCGCTGGGACAACAACCGCGCCGACCTGGTGGACGCCGCTGGCGTACCGTGGCCGCAGCCGCCGGCGGGACAGTGGCTTGCCCGTATTCCCGGCTGGGCCAGCACAGGCACACTGGGGTTCCTTGATGGCGTGGTGGTTTCAGTGCCCGCCGACGCCCTGAGAGCTTTCGGCCCTCCGGAGCAGATAGCCCGGCGCCTGGTAGCCTTCGACGCAGCGGGCCAGCCTTTGCCCTGTCAGCTTGAGCCGTGGGATGACGGCTGGCGGGTCGCCGTGAAAATCCCGCACCTGCCTGCCGATTCGGGCA
>JANZZA010000738.1 GCA_026419655.1 Armatimonadota bacterium
AGATGTGTATAAGAGACAGGCCCAGACAGCAGAGAGAAGCTTTTCCTCTTTACTGACCTCGCGGCGGAATCCCGTACCACTCACTGAGCCGGCTCGCCCTGCCATAGCTGCTCCATGTACCCCAGGCTGCGGGCGAGGGCGGCCTTCCGCTCAGCCGTCGGTACGTGCTCGAAGGCGATAACGTGACGCCGCTCAACCTGCTGCGGGCGCAAGACCGCGACGTATTGTCCTAGCGGCGCGTCGCCAGTCCCAAGCTCTACCGAATATACCGGCATATCGGGCTGGCCCAGGACGTGGTCTTTCCAGCCGACTATGCGGATACGCTCCGGGTAGAGCTGGGCAAGCTCCCAGCCGGGCTGGCGGCAGGTAGTCAGGTGGCCGATATTGAGTAGTGGGCCGGCGTTGGGACACTCAAGCCGCGCAATAAGGTATTCACAGTCCGCCACGCTTTCGGCGATGCCGTGATAATGAACGTCGGCACCCACGTAGACCGGCACATCAGCGGCCTCCCCGGCGACGGTATCCATAACGCGGGCCAGTCGGTCAAGGTCCTCTTTCTTTACTTCGACGGGCAGGCCAGGAGCCGCGGCGACACCTGCGCTGTGGCAGATGTGTCGGCAGCCCAGCTCCAAGGCCATCTCGCGCAGGCGCCGCAGGCGCTCGATAGCCCCGGCGGCCGCAACATCATCGGCAAGGTCTATCGCCGTCCATAGCACACCTGCCTCAAGGCCGTGGTCATCAAGCGCGCGGCGCACCAGGCCAAGGTCACACTGGGCCAGGTCCAGAAAACAGCCCATGGCTTCACTGCCGTGCTTCAGCACCGGCCCGCCGTCCATCCACAGCATCATGACACCCGCAAAGCCCATCTCCGCTACGTCGGCGAGGGCTTGCCTGAAGGGCACAGTGTCGTTGCCAAATTCACTTCGCGCATGAAGCCCGGCGTACCATTTCACGGCCTTCACCCCGGCCGGACCAGGTGGTCGTCTGCAGGCTTGGAAAGACGAGAAACTACTGCTGCACCCCCGAACGCCCCAGCAGTACGGCCAGTGCAGCTATTCGGCCGCCCCCGGATTTTCCCTTCAGGAACTGTTGCAAAGGCGCTTTCCCCATCCGGAGGAGGTCGCGGGCAGAAGGTCAGTCATGAAGAGTTGTACACTTTTTCGGTCGAGGCAAGCCGACTCAGCTTTTGCGACAGTCCTCCTTCAGGGACCGCCGCAGGGTTCGCTTTGCCGGCCCGCAGGCGCAGTCGCGGGCAAAAGGTCAAGCGCGCAGCGCTGTACACTCTCTTCAGTCTGGATAGACCAGCACCAGCTTTTGCAGCAATCTCCCTCAGGACCCACCGCGGGACAAGCCTGGCCTGAGCCGCCTTCTGAGGAAGACCCCCTGGTGATTGTTGCAAGACTTGCCTGGGCGGCCCTGCCAGTCCGTGCGTGGCGTAGGTTGCTACCCGCGCGTTTTTCTGCATCCGCGACTCATGCGTCAGACGACGGTCTTACAACAATGACCTTTGAAC
>JANZZA010000010.1 GCA_026419655.1 Armatimonadota bacterium
GTCACTTGCCCCGCGACATCTTACCTGCCCTGCGGAATGGCCGGCAGGCTCGCGGTGTCAAGGGCGACCAGTCCCCAGGCGCCGGAGTCAACTACAAGGTCGCCGGTTGGCTCATAGGTCCAGGAATCGCGACGGCCAGACAGAGGGTCAAGGGGAAGCTTTTGCAGATAGGGGCGGCGGCCGCCAGGGAGGTTGACGCGCACGGTATTCCCACTGCTGTCCAACCCTTCGGTGATAGGCCCGACTGAGGTAAGGTCCTTGAGGTTGCGCGGCAGGGCCCCGTTGTCGAAGGCGAAGGCCGAAAGGGCGGACAGGATTTCTTGCCGGCCCGCCTGTAAATCCTGCGGTGGATAGCCGCCTGAGTAGCCGGGGCCTGCCAGACGGGTCTCAAGACCAGCGCCTGCTGTCCCTACGAGGACGGCGATGTAAGCCGCCAGGGGCCAGGCCCTGATGGGCCTTCGCGGCTCGGTGAAGGCGCCAGAGAGCAGTCCGGCCAGGATGGAATACAGGCCAAGCTGGCTGGCGCAGGCCAGAGTGGCCCAGTTGGCGTAGCGGTAGGTGTCCACGCCGACGGCTGGCGCAGCCAGGACTGCCGCCACCCAGGTCGCTACTGCCACGGCGATGGCAAGCACTGTTCCCCTGGCCAGCTCGGCCTCGCGACATTCCCACCAGATAACTCCTGGCGCCACAAGCGTCCCGAGCAGCCATAGAGGCCAGGACGCCGCCACGACCAGGCCCAGGCTGTCCACCAGGGACGCCAGCCCGCATAAGGCCGCCGCTGGCAGGGCTACGAAGAGAAGCACGGCCTTTGCGGTCGCTCCTGGGCCTCTCCTGGCAGAAGAGGGCTGTCCTGGAGTGCTTTCCTGAGAGATTGCCCCGAACAGCGAGCGCTGCATCGGGCCCGCGATTAGAACAGTCAATACGCAGACCATCACCACCGGCGGCACGGCGAGAAACCAGTATGGCGCCAGGATAGTGGGTATGGCATAGCCGCTGGCCAGTTCCTTTACCACAAAAGGCATCTCGCTTGCGCGGCCGGACCACATGGCTGCCGAAGAAGGCGGCGAGGGGCTGCATTGGAAAATCAAATCGTCGAGGGCCTCGCGCCTGAGCAGCGCCCAAAAGCGTGCGGCGTAGAGGCGGGAGGTATCGAGCTTGCGGCCTGCGGCGAGAGGCACTGCGTCCAGTGTTTTCTGTTGGGACGCTCCTGGGCCGCTATAAACCTTGTAAGCCCTTTCAGGAGTGCGCTCGAGGCGGATTTGTTCCAGCGGCCCGCGCGCATCGCATACCAGAAGGCGGTAATCGGCTGTCTCGGCAAGCTTGCGCCGCAGGGCGTCCACGAAGATTCTTGGCTCGCTTCGTTTGCCACGACCGAGCAGGCCAGCGAGCTGTACCTGCGCTTGGGCCGTCTTCATCCGCTCGACGGCCACCGGCAGGTCTTCCTGGGCAAGCGTGGAGCCAGGCGGCGGCGTGAGCCAGACGCCTTCCGGCGCGAGGACAACTATTCGCAGGCAGAGCACGGGCGGGGAGCCAAGCCGGGAGATTTTCAGGGGGTAGACGGGCTGGCGGGTTGCAAAGGTGATGGCGAGAGGGGGCAGGTATGCTAGCGAGGCTCCTTTGGCGCGAGGATGGCGCGGAGTGTGGGCGGGTGGCATTGGGGTGCCGGTGCTAATGGCAGCGCCCGGCGGCCCGGGCGG
>JANZZA010000011.1 GCA_026419655.1 Armatimonadota bacterium
GTACGGGCAAGACCCACTCCCGCAGACCCTAAGAGAAGGGAGGGAAGACGGTGCAGAAGCAAGCTTCGCCTGCGGCGATCGTGATAGCGATCGTCGTACTGATTGTGGTGCTGTTTGTGATTTACAAGCTGACGATCGGCAAGAAGCCTGCGCCGGCGCCCGGTGGACCGATGGGGCCTGGCATGGGCCCAATGGGACCGGGCGGACCCGGCATGGGCCCGGGCATGAAGCCGCCGGGAGCGCCAGGGCCTGGTGGCCCACCTGGTGGCCCACCCGGTGGCCCGCCTGCCGGAGGCCCACCCGCTGGTGGTCCGCCCGCTGGCGGCCCGCCTGCCGGTGGTCCGCCTGCTGGTGGTCCGCCTGCTGGTGGTGAGCAGCCGTCCGCCGGAGGCCAGTAGGCAGCACGGTGGTAAAGCTGCAGTGACTGTCTACTTGTAAAGCGAAAGCAAGGTAGGGACTGTCCCTGCTGTGTCGAAATGGGGCCGGGGCCTAGTGTCCCGGCCCCAACCATTCTCGCAGCAGCTAAAACCACCGTCGCGAGGGGAGGGAAGTAAATGCTCACAGTTGGGCTCGTTGGCTTGGGTTCAATTTCACGCCAACATCTTCGTGGCTACGTCGAGAGCGGGCTGGTCCGGCATGTAAAGGGGGCTGACCCTTCGCCCCAAGTACGCGAGGCAGCTGCGCGAGAATTCGGTATTATTAGGACAGTCTACGATAGCATGGAGGCACTACTTGACGACCCCGAAGTGGACGTCGTTGATATTTGCACACCCCACTACCTGCACAAGCCGCAAGCAGTGGCAGCTCTAGAGGCTGGAAAGCATGTCATTCTTGAGAAACCGATGGCCATGAACGTGGCGGAGTGCGACGAGATTCTCGCCGCCGCCTCGGCGTCCGGGCGCAGAGTTTTTGTTGCCCTGTGCCAACGTATGTTTCCAGCCCACATCAAAGCCAAGCAGCTTGTCAACGAGGGAGCCATTGGACAGCCCTTCCTCGGCGTGATCAACGTCTATGGGAATGCCTTCGAGTGGATGAATGACCCTACTTCCTGGAAGGGCGACTGGGAGAAAGCTGGGGGCGGCGCTCTTGTTGACACGGGACACCATGCTGTCTATATGCTGCAGCATTTCTTCGGACCGGCCGCGGCGGTGACGGCGGCGGCCAAGCGGCTTCTCGTCGAGCCAGAGAACAAGGCCGACGACACTGCAGTTGCGGCCCTGGAACTTCCCGGCCCAGCTCTCGGCTCTATCGTAGTCACCTACTGTGCCACGGGTGACCGCTGGACCGAGGAGCGGCGTATCGTCGGGACCGACGGCTCGTTGCTAATACGCGACTACCCTGCCGACGACATGCCGCTGTTGCTGCTACGTGGCAACGATATCATTCCGGTTAAAGTGTCAGGGCCGCTGGACACTCACGGCTACGGCATTGCGCGCATCATCGAGCATTTTCTGGATTGCATCGTCCATGACAAGCCTGAAGAAGTGACGGCCCAGGAAGCCAGGGCAGCAGTAGCAACCTGCCAGGCAGCGTATGTTAGCGAGCGCGAGGGGCGGCGGGTGGTGGTGCAGTACTGACGATAACTTGCCTGCTGGAGGGCGGCTTTGGGCGCGACATTGGCAGGACTCGTGCTTGCGTTGGTCGCGGTGAGGTTTGGGCAACTGGCCCCAAGCGACGTGGCGCGCCTGGTCGTTGTTGAAGACCGGACGGTTGACGGAGTTATCGCGCGGCAAGTGGCGGAAGCTGCAGGCGGTGTCATCGTGGGCGGCGAGGAGGATGGCTCCGGCCGTTTCCTCGTCATGCTTCTCGACGCCCCTTCGGCGAAAATTCGGGCCTTCCCGTCACCGGCTGCGCCGTACTTCGCCATAAATCCCAGCGGCGAGTCGGTGGCGTACTGGCGCCTGGTGCCTGCCGAGGACCCTGTGCGGATGGCCGAGCTGGTGGCCGCGGATTTGCGCAGCGGCGAAGTCCAGCCCCTGTCGGGGCCGACCATGCTGCCTGCCGGCGGCAGACTAGTGTGGCCGCTACCAGGCAACCTGGTTTTTGCCTTGTCCCGCCCCCTCCCGGACGGGCAGTTCGGGGTTTTGTGGCGGCTCGACATAGCTACGGGCCGTTCTGTCTGCCTGCTGAGCAAGACCGCTGCAGCTGGCCCCGGCATGGTCTGCCGTGGGGCGTCGCCGGACACAGTCGTGTTCGCGGATAGCTCTGGAGCTCTGTCCGTTCCAATCACTGGTGCAGAGTCTTCCCCGACAGACCTTTGGGCGGCTCTATACCCGAGACCAGGTAGCAGGTCCTGGCTCATTCTTGAGCCGCGCGTCACGTTGGGGGGCGAGGCGAGCGGGGCTCAACTGCATTTCGCAGGCACAGACGCTGCCTGGGCACCAGGCGGCGAGGCCTGTCTTGTTGCGGGCGGTGGCAAACTATTCGCTGCACCTGCCGACCTATCTTTTGCGCGGAAGCTCCTCGGTTGGCGGAGTGTACCGCGGGAATTTACCTGCCCGCTGTGGAAGGAGAACCTGGGCGAGGCTGTTGTCGGGGCCTGGGGGCCATCGCCAGCCATCCACCTTTTCTCCCTCGGCACGGAGACCATAGAAGTAAGTGTCTTCTTCCCTGGGTCTCTTGCACCGCAGCCCGGGGCGAAGGTTTGGGTCGCTCGTAACTTTCTTTTCGACGCTAAAGGCGCTCTTGTCAAACCTGACTGGCCTACGCTCAAAGCCTGCCTGGTTGTCCGGTGGGCAATGCCTGAGGGCGATGGCGTACGGGTGCGGTGCGAAAATTACGGCCTCGAGCCTGGAGTGATTGACCGCCTTGCTGCCCCGGACGCGCAGCCCGCGGACTTTTCCGAGCTGGCGACGACCAGGGCTGGCAAGAAGACAGTCTGGCTCCGCAGGTGGTCTCTCCCAGCTCGCACAGATTTGCGGGCATGGGTGGACGGCTTGCCCGTCCTGGGAACCTTAGGCGAGGTTACCGTGGAGCTGCGACGCCTAGACGCCCCCTAAGCGCCGATAGGTGAGTCTCTTCCACGCTTGTGGGGAAGAGATCGCATGGACTACGGCCTGGCCCGCGCCGTTGACGTGTCCTCTGCGCTTGCGGGGAAGAACTATTTCGACCTGCTCCTTTCCAGGCCGCAGGCCCGCCGCGTATTGGGCCGTTCTTGTTTTTCCGTGACCAAAGGTGTTTGGCAACTTTCGCCGCAGATGTTCTAGCGACTGGCTCGGCTGCCTGAGTGCTTGACGATTGTGTAGGAAAACCGTACGGGTTTTGCCGGGTCGAGCCGCAATCTCATAACGGCCTCGCCCGGGAGGATCTTTTCGGGCGGAGGAGAGGCTTTCAGTTCCCACGCTGAGGCGAGGTATTCTACAATCTGGAGCTCTACTGGCGCGTCGGCTAAGCTCACAGCCTCTACGAGATAGTCTTCGACCGTGTCATAGCCTTGCACCCGTCCGAACCTGTCGAAGTCTAGCTCTGCTCGGCGCTCGTCCAGCAGGATGCGCTTGACCCATACCTGGCTAGAGCGACCAAGGTGGAGCTCGGCTCCACGCTCAGGCGACACGACAAGGGCCACGGGCTGGCCCAGTGCGTCCCTGGAAAGGAGCGAAATTGAGTGAAAGCTGAGTCTGGTGAGCGTCTCGGCGGCAGCGAGATTATCGGCAAGGAATACTAGGGAGACTTCTCCCCGACCAGCCTCTAAGCGGTGAACCGTCCGGCCCGTGATGATTATCGGCTGGCCGATGGGAAAACGCACTCTCGTAGCGGCCTCGACGAGTAGACTTTCCTCGGATTCCGCAACGGGCGCGCCTTCTTTGTCGAGCAACGTTACGCCGTCAACGGCAAGAGGTTCTGCGGCATTATTGCCCACTATC